>JAZORY010000045.1:0-25063 GCA_045656825.1 Candidatus Avispirillum sp. | reverse complement strand
CGACCATAAGGAATTCACCGAGGTTATGATACACGAGCAGTATTATTATCCCGACTACTTTGCCCATATGCCCGATTTTGAAAAGATCCTTGATACAACCATGAAATACCTTACTGATAAGGGCAGAAAATCAGTTTGGCTTGAAGAATTGGTTTGACAGAAAATAACTTATGGAGAACTGGTAGGGGACGGCGCCCTCGACGTCCCGCAAATAATAAATCTGTATTTACTAAATCTGATAATATGATCCGTAGGGGCGAACTGTGTTCGCCCTTTAAAAATACAATCTTATATTCAATGCGGGCGAACACAATTCTCCTCTACGAATTTGTTCCAACAATTTCCTCAAATCTTAATTGATTATGTTACGGGACGTCGAGGGCGCCGCCCCCTACCGCAATAAACGTCCTGACTTTATAACTCCAATTAAGGACATACAGAGAATCTGCTTTTCTCGTATGTCCTTTTTTATTTTCCCCCTTGACAAGTCGGTCTATTGGTGATAGACTAAGCTTACAAGTAGGTCTATTGTTTATAGACCGGATTGGAGGATACTATGGAAGAAATGAAGCTTGGTGTGGTTGAAACAAAATTTGCAGATCTTATATGGGAAAATGAGCCAATATCATCCGGCGAGCTGGTTAAAATTTGCCTAAGTGAGCTTGAATGGAAAAAATCCACAACGTATACAGTTCTTAAAAAGCTTTGTGAGCGTGGGATATTCAAAAACGAGGGAGGAGAGGTTACGTCTCTCATTTCCCGTCAGGATTTTTATGCTCTGCAGAGCGAAAAGTTCGTATGCGACACCTTCGGTGGAAGCCTCCCCGCATTTCTTGCGGCATTTACAAAGCGCAAATCATTGTCAGCAGAGGAGATCGCGGAGATCCGCCATATGATAGACAGCTTTGAGGAGGAATGAATATGGAAAACATCTTTTTACGTCTTCTAAACCTTAGCATATCGGCTGGCTGGCTTGTTCTTGCCATTATCGCCTTTCGTTTTCTTATTAAAAAGGCTCCTAAATGGATAGTGTGCCTGCTTTGGGCAATGGTTGCCATCCGCCTTGTTTGCCCTATCTCCATTGAAAGCATATTCAGCCTTGTTCCAAGCGCTGAAACTGTTCCTCAGGAGATAATCTATGCAAAGGATCCGCAGATACACACGGGAATAGATAGCCTTAACAGCACCATCAATCCCATAATCAACGAAACTCTTGCTCCCGAGCCCTTGACCAGCGCAAATCCTGCGCAGATATTATGCATAGTTGCCTGGAACGTGTGGATAGTTGGAATGATCGCTATGATTCTGTATGCTATCATCAGCTATATCCGAATCAGATTTAAGGTCAGAGCCTCCATTAAAAAGGAAAAAGGGGTTTACGCTACTGATAATATAGACACGCCCTTTATTTTGGGAGTTATAAGTCCTAAAATATATCTTCCCTCTTCAATGAATGAAGAGGATATAGAGCACGTTATTGCCCACGAAAAAGCACACCTTTCCCGACTTGATCATTTGTGGAAGCCCCTTGGATATCTGCTTCTCAGCATTTATTGGTTCAATCCCCTTATGTGGCTTGCATATATCCTGCTTTGCCGAGATATTGAGCTTGCCTGCGACGAAAAGGTTATCGGCAAAATGGAGGCAGAGGGCAAAAAAGCCTATTCCACAGCGCTTCTTTCCTGCAGCGTCAGAGGAAAACTTATTGCCGCTTGTCCCCTTGCCTTTGGCGAGGTTGGAGTTAAAGCCAGAATAAAGAGCGTGCTCAGCTATAAAAAGCCCGCCTTTTGGATAATCATTATTTGTCTTATCCTGAGCGTAGCTTTAGCTGTTTGCTTTTTGACAGATCCTCCTGCTGAGGCTGATATTCCCGACACGGTTGAAATCATCGAAAGCGGAAGCGACCTTGAGGGACTTTCCATTGAGATAAAGGAAATGGAGCTTGAGGGAACTCAGCCCTATATCACTATTGTTTGGAAAAATAATACCGAAAAATCCTTTACCTACGGAGATCCATTTCAAATTCTGAAAAAAGAAAACGATCAATGGAAAAATTGCAGAGCAGATGAGGCATATTGGAACGCCATCGGATATATGCTCTCTCCCATGGCAAAAACGGAAAAAACCTATAATTTATACTATATAGATTTTTCAAAGGAAGGCTATTATCGCTTTGAGGTCGATTGCTTTGAAAATGGAAAGAGCGCAGATATAAAATACAAACTGTGGGTTGATTTCACCATATCAGAGGGTCATCCTTTCACCTCCGTCAAGCAATACAAGGCAAAGGAGCTTGTTTTTGACAGCGCAATATATTCTTATCTTATCACTCCTGAAAATGCTCCTTATTGGAAAATCTCCTCAATTTCAAGCTCAGAACTTTTCCTTTGGGAGAAGATCCAAAGTGACGTTGATTGGAACGGTATTGCTGAAATGAGCGAAATTAAGCTTACAAAGGAAAGCTTTGATAAACGACTTGACGTTGCTCCCATCTGGACGGAAGGCTATTCCCTTGAAAAATTGAAAAAGGAAAACAAAAAAGCCTGGGAAATCACAAATTCGGAAGATAACGGCCAAATCGATCTGTTTATGCTCCTTGAGCAGAAAAACGGAGATTCTTATCTTTGTATAGGTTATCGTGGCGACGACGGTGAAAATGACAAATTCCGATGGATATTCAAGTTGGAAACAATGGACGTTGGAAGCGAAGAAAACACGGCTTCCCGTCCCGCACTTATATATAACGGAAAATACTACGTTGATCTCAGCGAGGGCGCAACCTCTCTTCCTGAGGGATTCACCTTCAAAGGATTTATTTCTCCCCATATGGCAAACAATACAAGTCTTGAGGGATGCAAATATTTCACAAACGAAGACGAAGACTACTGTTTCTACGTAGCCTATACTGTGGACGGGAAAACCATCTATAAGATGTGGGAATCGGGCAGACCTTATTAAAGACCAACATAATACTTCATAGGCGACCATAATGGTCGCCTATTTAATTTTTACCCTTAAATTCAATTGACTTTAAGTTCCATCGGTAGTATAATTATTTTGTATATTTATTTTGTACGAAAAGGTACGGTTAAATGGTGGATCTTCTTAAGCTTCAGAAGCAATTTATATTATCCCATCTCCACGAGGGAGACGTTGCTGTTGACTTCACAATGGGCAACGGACACGACACGGAATTTCTTTCCAAAACAGTTGGAATAAACGGCAGCGTTACTGCCTTTGACATACAGCCTCTTGCCCTTGAGAGCACGGCAAAAAATCTCCGCGCGGCTGGATGCCCTGAAAACTGGCGTCTTATCTGCGCTTCCCATCATCTTGCACCCGAGTTTGTAAAAGGACCTATCAAGGCAGGAATGTTCAATCTGGGATATCTTCCCGGAAGCGGAAACAAGGCTCTCACAACTATGAGAGAAACAACTCTTCCCGCAGTTGAAAACGCCCTTTCCCTTCTCGGACGCGACAGTATTCTTCTGGTTGCAGTTTATCCCGGACATCCCGAGGGAGCACTTGAAGGTGAGGAGCTTGAAAAATATTTTTCAACTCTTTCAAGATTTAAGCTCAGCGTTGGTAAGTTCCGCCTTGTCAACTCCCCCACGTCCCCTTATTTTATGATTGCAGAAACCAAGTAAACTAAAACGAAAGGAGTGAGATGCTTGGATTACAATAATATGAACAGACGAGCTTCTCGCTCTGCTTATAACAATAATATCAGACCTGACAACAGAAAGCCCCCGCAGACAAGAGGTCAAAATCCTCAGGCTCGTCAGGTAAGAACACAAAATCCTCAGGCTCGTCAGCCGAGACCTCAGAATTCTCAGACTCAGCAGGCGAGAATCCAGAATCCTCAGGCACAAATGCGCAGAAGCGCACCTCAAATGCAGCAGAACGTAAGAGGAGCAAGGGTTCAGAATTCAAACGTTAGACAGAATTCTCAGCGCCCCATCTCCAATACGGCGAATAAACGACCCTATCAAAATCCTCAAAACAGAAATAATCGACCTGCGGCAAAGAATTCTCCCGTTAAAAAGGCAGCTCCCAAGCCTCAGGCAGCAAAAAGAGATTGGATATATCCCGAGGGATACACCCCTCCGCGTCCTCCTCAGCAGAGAAGACCCAATCCCAATCAGAACCCCCAGCGAAGACCTCAGCAGAAGAGAAAGCCCGAGCCTGCAATCAAGGTTAAAATAGATTGGCAAAGAGTTGGCGCTGTTTGCGCTGCTATTGCAGTCAGATTTGTTTCTGCCGTTATCATCGTTGCGATTTCTCTTTTCGTCTATTTAAGATTCAATTTTTATACTCAGCCTGCCCCTCCTTACGATGAAGTTTCATACAACTTTATAACGGTTGAAGGCGAAGGCGACGATGCAGTTAAGTCAACCACCAGCTTTTTGTCTGAGGGGTACTCGGCATATTACAGAGACGAGCTTCTTATCAGCTTTTCCGAAGTTTCAAAATGGCTGGGAACTGCGCAGGTTGGAGATATATATTCCATGAGATTCGTTCTTGGCAGCGACAACGAAAGCCAGACGGTTGTTTTCCACAACTCCTCTCAGGATGCATTCGTTAACGGAACGCCTATCGCCATGAAAACCCGCGCTCAGTTCAGACACGGCGAGGTTTGGGTTCCCGTTTCATTTATAAACGATTATATAACGGGAATTTCCATAACGGAAAAGAAAGGAACTGTTTCTATTTCCTTAAATGAGGAGGAGCTTTCCTTCTCCCTCTCTCCCACAGATCCTCTTGACCCTGTTCCCATGCTTGAGGATGAATAAATTTATAAAGAAAGCTATATCAAATGAAATACGATCAATTATCTAAGGAACTTTCACAGAGAATTGAATACGATAAAATTAAAGGAAGCCGACCACAAGTCGGCTTTCCCGATAATTTGGCAATCCGCCGCCGCGAAGGACACGACAAGCCGTCAGTTTGGCGTCCTGCCTTCGTTCGCGACGTTGATAAAATTCTCCATTCTGCATATTACAGCCGATTTGCTGACAAAACTCAGGTTTTTTCATTCTACCGCAACGATGATATATCAAGACGAGCGCTCCACGTTCAGCTTGTTTCAAGAATTGCACGAAGCATCGGCAGCACACTTAACCTCAATCTTGATCTGATCGAAGCCATCGCTCTTGGACACGATATGGGCCACACTCCTTTCGGACACGCGGGCGAAAAATATCTTGATGAATTATACAGCGCCAATACCGGCAGGCATTTTTCTCATAACATCCATTCTGCGCGAGTTCTTGACGGAATTTATCCCTATAACATCACTTTGCAAACACTTTCGGGAATTATTTCCCATAACGGCGAAATGGAATGTGAAATATACCGCCCCAGAGAATTGACCTCCTTTGATGAGTTTGATAATCTGATCGAGGGCTGCTATAATGACCTTTCAAACTGCGCAAAGCTGATGCCCTCAACTCTTGAGGGATGTGTTGTTCGAATCTGCGATATTATTGCATATCTGGGCAAGGACAGACAGGACGCCGTTAAGGCAGGGCTTATTGACAAAGAGGAAAACACATTTGAATATGGTGTTATCGGTCGACATAACGCGGAGATCATAAATAATTTAAGCGTTAATATTATCGAAAACAGCTACTGCAAGCCTTATATCAGAATGAGCCGAGACTATTTCGAGGCGCTGAGAGCTGCCAAGCGAAATAACTACGAGCGAATCTATCTTTCCGACGACGTTGCAAAGCCGCAGAACGAAATTATCAGGCCGATGTTCTGCCGACTTTATGAAAAGCTGCTTCGCGACGTTAAGGAGGACAATCGCACGTCCCCCATTTTCGATCACCATATAATTCCCGTGGATTCCTCCTTCTATAAAAGAGAATTTCCATATAGGGAAACTGATGCCGATACTATTGTTTGTGATTACATTGCATCTATGACCGACGATTATTTCGTCTGGCTCCATCAGTTCCTCTTCCCCGATCTTCCCACCATTGAATACAAAAGTTATTTTGAATTGTATAAGTAAAAAAGGAGCCATAATGGCTCCTTTTTGTTTTTAATACGTGGGTGTGTTCAATCTCCACTGTCCGTCCTCTAAAATGAGGCTGATTGTTAGTTCCTTATCTTCCACACCGTTTACAAGAGAAATAACCTTGATCGTAGCTATGTTTCTTACACACTTTTCCACAGTTATTGTGGAAAAGTCATAGGTTCTGTTGAGTTCCGCTCCCGTTTCCTTGATCTCCTTAAGCATTGTCAGCTTATCGGTGTAGTCGTCAAGAAATCTAGCATAGGAAACGCTTTCCTTATCCTCTGTGGACATTCCCTCAAACGCAACAACGTACAGATGCTCGCAATAGTCTGAGGCATAAACCTCTGCTGTTGCTTTTTTTATGTCCTCAACACTTGCAAATCCGCATGACGTGTCAACAATTGCATAGTTTGAAGAAAATCCAAGGCTATCCTCATCTGTTGTGGGGAGGCCCTTACCATAATATATCTCGTTTATGATATAGGACTTTTCAATAAGAGTCTTTGCAGCCTCGATTATTTCCTCGTCGCTATGGCTTGAGCAGGAAAAGAGGGAAAGCATCATAACAGCTGCAAGAAGAATTAATCCGATTCTTTTGATCATATTATTCCTCCGCAGCAGCTTCTGCTACAACTGTTTCAGCGGATTCTTCTGCAATTTCCTCGTCCTCTTCATCAGCCTTTTCACTTGTTGTGAAGTTTACAAGGCTTGCTTCATCAGAGAGGCGCATAACGATAACGCCGGATGCAGTTCTGCTATATACGGGAATTCCCTCTGCGGGAGTTCTGATGATAGTACCTGTATCAGTGATAAGAAGAAGGTCATCGTTATCGTGAACGATTGAAATACCGCAAAGCTTACCTGTTTTATCAGTTACGTTCTGACAGATAACGCCCTGAATACCTCTGCCCTTTGCATCAAACTGACTTGCGTGAACTCTCTTACCATAGCCGCGCTCTGTTATGAACACAAGCTGGTTTTCTGCCTGCCACTCGTCGTTGTTTTCGATGATGGCAGCACCGCAAACGAAGTCGTCATCACGGAGGCGGATACCTCTTACACCACGGGCAGTTCTGCCAACAACTGTTACCTTATCTTCGTTGAATCTTGCCGCAATACCGTTATGAGTTGCGATGATAATATCGCTCTCACCCTTTGTTCTTGCAACAAACACAAGCTTATCGCCATCGTCAAGATTGATTGCGATCTTACCGCCCTTACGCTGATAAGCATATTCGGAGATGGGAGTTCTCTTGATAACGCCGTTACGTGTTACCATAATGAGATAGTCATCGCCCTCGAAGTTATCAACGGAGAGAATAGCTGTCAGCTTTTCATCATCCTGAAGGTCTATAACGTTAACGATATTGGTTCCCTTTGCTGTTCTTGAAGCCTCGGGAATCATATATGCCTTTCTTACCTGAACCTTTCCGTTATCGGTAAAGAGCATCAGATGTGAATGGCTGTCAACAGTTACAACGTTTTCAATATAGTCGTCTTCCTTGCTTGTCATACCGATGATACCCTTACCGCCTCGCTTCTGAGCAGTATACGTATCAGCGGGCTGGCGCTTGATATAGCCTGCATGGCTCATTGTGATAACGCACTTATGGCGCTCAATAAGGTCCTCAAGAAGAATTTCGTCCTGAGCCTCAACGATCTCTGTTTTTCTTTCGTCAGCAAACTTACGCTTGATCTCAAGCATTTCTTCCTTGATAATTGCCTTAACCTTATTTACGTCTGCAAGAATAGAACGAAGCTCAACAACAAGAGCGCTGATTTCAGCAAGCTTTGTTTCGATCTTCTGTCTTTCAAGACCGGAAAGGCGGCCGAGAGGCATAGAAACGATTGCCTGAGCTTGTTCCTCGGAAAGACCTGCATTTTCGCTTGCAGCAAAGCTTACAAGACCATCTCGTGTATCAAGGTCAAGATTCTGTGTTCCGTCTCCCTTGAATCGAGCCTTCAGGTTTTCCTTGGCTGTTGCCGTGTCGGCGGAAGCTCTGATAATGCTGATAACCTCGTCAATATTATCAATTGCAAGCTTATAGCCTTCATAGAGATGAGCTTCACGAAGAGCTTTCTTCAATTCAAACTCAGTTCTTCTTGTGATAACGCTTTCCTGATGGCTGATATAATGGTTAAGGATGTCCTTAAGACCAAGCACCTTAGGCTCGCCGTTTGTGAGGGCAAGCATATTCATAGCGCAGGTGTCCTGAAGCTGACTGTATTTATAAAGCTGATTGAGAATGATCTGGCAATTTGCATCGCGGCGACATTCAATAACGATCTTCATACCGTTACGGCCGGATTCGTCCCAGATATTTGTTATTCCCTCAACTCTCTTTTCCTTAACAAGATCGGCAATTGAAGCAACCAGCATAGCCTTATTAACCATATAAGGAATCTCTGTTACGATGATTCTGTGCTTATCCTCTTCAATTGTTGCATTTGCACGGACCATAACGCGTCCGCGTCCTGTCATATACGCCTCGTATATACCTGCTGTTCCGTAAATCGTTGCACCCGTGGGGAAATCAGGTCCCTTGATGAATCTCATCAGCTCAGGAACTGTTGCATCGGGATTTTCCATAAGGTAAATTGTTCCGTCAATAACCTCTCCAAGATTATGAGGAGGAATGTTTGTTGCCATACCAACGGCAATACCAACGGAACCGTTTACAAGAAGGTTAGGAAAACGGGAAGGAAGAACAGAGGGCTCGCGTCTTCTGTTATCGAAGTTGGGAACCATTGTTACAACGTCCTTTTCGATATCGCGCATAAGCTCGTCTGAAATTTTTGCCATTCTCGCTTCTGTATAACGGTAAGCAGCAGCTCCGTCGCCGTCGATGGAGCCGAAGTTACCATGACCCTCTACAAGAGGATATCTATATGAGAAATCCTGCGCCATTCTAACCATTGTTCCATAAACTGCAGCATCACCGTGAGGATGATAACGACCAAGAACGTCTCCGACGGTCGTTGCTGATTTACGGAAGGGCTTATCATGGGTGAGATTATCCTCATACATTGCATAGAGAATTCTTCTCTGGCCGGGCTTCATACCGTCGCGAACGTCAGGAAGAGCACGGCTGACAATTACAGACATAGAATATTCAAGGAAGGACTTACGAACTTCCTTTTCCATATTTATGGGAACAATCTTCTGATCTGCAAACTCAATATTTCTTTTTTCGTCGCTCACTTTTATTTTACCCCATTTACTACTTTTCGGACAAATAGGCAGTTGTTTCTGCCGCTGCTTTTATGAGAGCAATCTCACAATCGCCGTCCTTAACTATTATTTCTCTTATAAAGGAAGCAAGGAAGCTATCTCCCGCGCCCTTAAAGCTTTTTATATTTCCTTTAACTGCATCGCACATAAAGCTTCCGTCAGGACCGGCATATGCCGCTCCGTCAACGTCAAGTGTGCAAAGAACTGCAGTTTCTTCGTTTCTGTAAAATTCAAGACACGCCTTAACAGCATCGATTCGAACGTCTTCACCTGAAGCACTGAGATCTGCTCCCGTTAATTCCTCAAGCTCGCGTCTGTTTGGCTTGATAAGATCGGGAGTTGCTTCAAGTCCCTTTCTAAGAGCCTCGCCGTCGCAATCAAGAACAACAAGTGCTCCTGAATTTCGTCCTATGGTGCAGAGCTTTTTATAAACTCCTGCATCAACTCCTGTGGGAAGACTGCCTGAAATAATCAAAACCTTATTATCGGGGCAGTTCAGCTCGCTTTTAAGAATTCCCACAAGCTCTTTTATCTTTTCGCTTGAAACGGGAGATCCTTTTTCGTTTATCTCAGTTGCTTTTCCTTCGCTGTCAAGGATCGCAACGTTGCGTCTTAATTTTCCCTCGCATTTAACTGCCCAGACGGAAAGCCCTTCATCTCTCAGAGACTTTTCCATTTTTTCTCCATCCTCGCCAAAGGAAAAAGTGAGAATAAGAGATTCTGTTCCAAGACTTTTCAGTCTTCTTGAAACGTTTATGCCCTTACCGCTGTAACGAAGACTTCCTCCGTCAACGCGGTTCAGTTCACCTGCCTTGAAGGGAGCGGACATATTATAGCTGACGTCAATGCAGGGATTAAGTGTTACTGTAATGATCTTCATAATTAAGCGTCTATATTTTCAGCGTACTTAGCGTTCTTTTCGATGAATTCACGTCTGGGCTCAACCTTATCACCCATAAGAAGTGAGAACACCTCATCGCACATCATCGCATCGTTTATATCAACGCGAAGAAGAGTTCTTCTTTCAGGGTCCATAGTTGTTTCCCAAAGCTGCTCAGGGTCCATTTCACCAAGACCCTTATATCTGTCAGCCTCAGCGTTTCCGCCAAGCTCTGCAATATACATATCTCTTTCAGCATCGGAGAATGCATATCTTTCCTGCTTACCCTTATAAACCTTATAAAGCGGAGGCTGTGCAAGATAGATATGTCCTTCTTCAATAAGCTGGCGCATATGGCGGAAGAAGAACGTGAGAAGAAGCACTCTGATATGGCTACCGTCAACGTCCGCATCGGCCATGATGATTATCTTACCATAGCGAAGCTTTGAAATATCAAAATCCTCACCGATTCCGCATCCGAGAGCCTGAATTATAGGAATCAGAGACTGATTTCCATAAACCTTATCAAGACGGGATTTTTCAACGTTGAGAACCTTACCGCGAAGAGGAAGAACAGCCTGATAAATACTATCCTTTGCCTGCTTTGCACTACCACCCGCAGAGTCTCCCTCTACGAGATACAGCTCTGTGAGCTCAGCTCTCTTTTCCTGACAGTCTGCAAGCTTACCGGGAAGAGTTGAACCTTCAAGGGCTCCCTTTCTTCTTGTAAGCTCTCTTGCCTTTCTCGCCGCTTCTCTGGCTCTGTTTGCAGCCAAAGACTTTTCGATGATTAATTTACCTACAGAGGGGTTTTCCTCGAAAAATTCAGCTAATTTTGTCGTTACAATGCTATCAACGATGCTTCTTACCTCACTGTTACCCAATTTTGCCTTTGTCTGGCTTTCAAACTGAGCATCGGGAAGCTTTACGGATACAACTGCACAAAGACCCTCTCGGCAATCTTCACCGGAAAGATTCTTATCGCTGTCCTTAAGGGCACCGCTTTTTCTTCCGTAGTCGTTAATAACTCTTGTAAGGGCTGTTTTGAAGCCCACCTCGTGTGTACCGCCGTCAATCGTGGACATATTATTTGCAAAGGTTACGATAGTGTCGTTATAGCTATCGTTATACTGCATTGCAACCTCAGCCGTTATATCACCCTTCTGCGCCTTCATATAGATAGGCTGGGGATGAATAAGCTCAACGTGGCGATGAGCGTTAAGATATTCAACAAATGAACAGATACCGCCCTCGTAGCAAAGGTCAGCTTCTATCTTATTGCCTTCGTCATCAACTCCGCCGTTTCTTTCGTCGGTAATTTTAATATTTATTCCTGCGTTAAGGAAGCACTGCTCGCGAAGACGGTTAAGAAGAACGTTATAGTCAAATCTTACGTCCTCAAAAATCGTTGCATCGGGCATAAAGCGAACGTAAAGACCGTGGTCTTCTCCGCAATCTCCCTCGCATTTGAATGCGCGAACTGTTTTACCCTGCTCAAAGCGCATTGTATATCTCTTTCCCTCGTAGCAGTTATCAACCTCCATCCACTCGGAAAGAGCATTTACAACAGATGCACCAACGCCGTGAAGACCGCCGGATATCTTATATCCCTCGCCGCCGAATTTACCTCCGGCGTGAAGAATTGTAAATACTACCTCAAGTGTGGGGATTCCCATTTTAGCATGCATACCGCTGGGAACTCCGCGTCCGTTATCCTGAACGGAAACGCTTCCATCCTCGTGGATCTTAACTTCAATTTTATCGCATCGACCCGCCATAGCCTCGTCGATGGAGTTATCAACTATTTCATAAACAAGATGGTGAAGACCGCCCAGTGAGGTTGTACCGATGTACATACCAGGGCGTTTTCTTACCGCTTCAAGTCCCTCAAGCACCTGTATCTGATTTTCATCATATGCCTGTGTAGTTACTTTTTCTTCAGCCATTTTATATTGCCTTTCTTTTTTTCGAGAGGAACTTTTGAGGAAAGTTCCTCTCGAGCTCTCTTCAAACCTTTTTAATACTTAATTTAATCAAGCTTTTCTTTGAAATTTCTAAAATTTTCGCCCCGCTTACGCGGGTTATCTATTTAACTTGATTCTATCTTTCGTTTCCTCGTCGCCATAATGGCGACGTTTGAAGCAATTCTTTATTTTTATGGTCTTAAAAAGCCACAATGGCTTTTTATATTACAGAAACCTCTGTTCTCTTCATGAGAATCTGAGCAGCAAGGGTTGAGAATATAACCTTTTCTCCCTTTTCCGAATACGCCAGTATGAAGGACTTTGGCAGTCCGTCTCCCGCAATATATGTTTCCCCTCTTTTTTCTGCTCTTCGAAGGAACTCCTTCATGGTTTCCTCCGTGTTCATATTATCGATATCAAATATTCCGATAATATCCTTTTTCTTAACAAGTACGTTTCCGCCTGCATGAAGATACATATTATTTTCCGTTCATTCTGAGAGGCATTACGAAGAGCATATAACGAACCTTATCTTCTTCCTCTTCTCCGCCGTTTGCCTTTTCAATACAGATTCCCATAAGTGAACCATTCATTTTGAAGCAAACTGTTTCCGCATCGTCGCAAGCCTTCAGCGCATCAAGCAGGAAGCGGCAATTGAATGCAATTACAAGCTCCTCGCCCGTCATGGAAACGGGGATGCTTTCGTAAATGCTACCGCCTGTTGAAGCAGACGTGATCTTAAGCTCTTTTCCTTCAAATTCAAGCTTGATATATGTTTTTGCGCTGCTTCCTCCAAGCTTATCCTCTGTTACGATAGAAGCTCTTTCTGCTGCGCCCTTGATGGAATCTGTGTTGATATAAGCCATTCTCTCAAACTTTTCGGGAATGATTCTCTTATAGTTGATATATTCGCCGTCGATAAGTCTTGAGAAATATGTGAATTCGCCGATTTTGAAGATAACGTGCTTTCTTGCAAGCATGATATCAATTGTATCCTCTGTATCGTGAACCATTTTAAGGATCTCTGTAAGGATCTTTGCAGGAACTATAAATCCTGCTTCAGCTGCATCAGCTTCAACGTCTGTTTCAGCAAGACCAAGTCTGTTACCGTCGCAACCTACACATCTGAGAACACCGTTTTCAACTGAGAAATAAACACCGTTGAAAATAGGCTTCTGAGCGTTCACTGCTGCTGCAAATGCTGTTTTGGTTACAAGATCTCTGAAAACGTACTGAGAAATCGTATAGCTCTTTTCTCCTGCAAGAAGAGGAAGGCTGGGATAGTTATCGCCATGGATAGCGTTTATTTCGAAATATCCTGTTCCGCCTGTGATCTTAACTCTGCTTTTTTCATCAATTTCGATTGTGATATCGCCTGAGGGCATACTTCTAACGATCTGAAGAATGTTCTGGCTATTTATGATATATTTTCCTTCCTCGATAATATCGGCTTCAATAGATGTGCGAAGACCCTTTTCCATATCGTAGGAGGTGATTCTGCATTTTCCGTCCTCATCTCCGGGACATTCAAAAAGAATTCCTTCGATGGTGCTTATTGTATTTTTAGAAGGAGCAACTGCTGCTGCAGGAGCAAGAGCACTAAGCAAAATATCGCGATTAAAAATTGCTTTCATATGTAAGTCCTTTCAGGATTATAGATAAGATAAATATATATAATATAATAAATATATAGTAGTAGGGGCTGTGGAAACTGTTGAAAACTCTCGAAGCCCTTATTAAACAAGGAATTTTAACTGAAATTTTTCAAACCTTTTCTTTTGAAAAGCATTTGAAAAATTTTTATCAAAGTTGAAATTTTCATTGAAGATCAGTTATCCGGAAAAACGTGAGTTTTCAAAAGATAAAGCTTTTATTTCCATCTGTGTTCAAAACTTGAGAAAATATACTTTTTTATTAATTTTTCAACAAGAGAACAAAGGTGGATTTTTCCTTATAAAACGGGGATTTCAACAGCTAATCAACATAGTTTTCAATATAGTTTCCAAAAGATGTTTGAAAACTTGTTGAAAACTTATTTTGCCTTGTTGAAATCAGCTTTTAACTTCAGTTATTATCTCTGTGATATCGTTTGAAAGCTGATTATCCGTTTCAAGAAGAGTTTCAATGTTCTGAATATTGCTATGTACGGTTGAATGATCTCGGTTCATAAATTTACCGATCTGGGGAAGAGAAAGATCAAGAATCTGCTTTGAAATATACATAGCAACGTTTCTTGCAGTTTTAATATTTTTAGTTCTCTTATTTCCGAGGATGTCCTGAACGGTTACGTCATATTTTCTTGCTGTTACTGCGATGATCGTTTCAATCGTTTCTGTAACAGGCTTATTCTCACGAAGAAATTCGGGAATTGAGGATTTAACCATTTCAAGAGAAATTTCCTTTCCGCTGAGGAAGGAGATCGCTCCGATCTTTTTGATTGCACCTTCAATTTCACGGATGTTTGAATTAAGTCTTTCAGCAAGGAAAGTGAGAACGTCGGGAGGAAGCTTGATCTTTGATTTATCTGCCTTCTTTCCGATGATGGCAAGTCTGAGCTCATATTCGGGAGGCTGGATATCAACAAGCATACCCTGAGCAAATCTCGTTCTGATTCTTTCTGCCAGAGTGTACATTTCCTTGGGAGGACGATCGCTTGTTAAAACGATCTGCTTCTTTGCCTCGCGAAGAGTGTCGAAGGTGTGGAAAAATTCAAGCTGTGTTGTTTCTTTACCTGAGAGAAACTGAATATCGTCAATAAGCAGCATATCGACTGTTCTGTATTTTTCCTTGAAGATATGCGTTGTTTTATTTTTAAGATGTCCTACAAGCTCGTTAAGAAAGTCCTCGCATTTAACGCATACGATGGACATTTCGGGATGCTCCTCGTGAACCTTATTTGCTGCCGCATACATAAGGTGAGTTTTGCCGAGACCGCTGGGACCGTAGATAAAGAGGGGATTATAATTATGCTCTCCTCCGGGATCCTTTGAAACTGAAAGTGCGCAGGCATGGGCAAAATTATTTGATGAGCCTACAACGAAATTATCAAACGTGAATTCAGGATTAAGTCCGTGGCATTTTCCTTCTTCCTCTGATTTCAAAAATGAAGGGAAAGTGTCGTTATTATTTTCTTTTCTCGGATCACAAATAATTTCAATTGCGGGACAGTATCCAAGAGCATTTTCAACGCTTTCCTTTATGAAACCTGAAAACTTTTCTCTTATAACCTTGCGCTTGGTTTCAGTTGCGGTTGAAAACACTATTTTATTTTCATCATGCATAACAAGCTGGAAATCTGAAAACCAGGTTTCGTATGCCGCGCTTGACATAGTTGACCTTTCTTCCATTTCTGCTTTTATGGTGTTCCATATAAGATTAAGCTCTTCGGAATTATCGAATGACATTTTATCTCCTAAAATTTTTATTACATATTATTTATATATACACTGTTTATTGTATCATAAATGAAGCTTTTTTTCAAGTTTTTTTTGGGATTTTGAGCCTTATTTTGAAAAATAAAGGGTGGTGTCAAAAATCGCCTTAAAACGCCTTAAAAAAGGGTAAAAAAGAGCCCGAAAAAACTATTTTTCGGGCCCGTTTTTATTCACAAAGATCTTCTTCCTTTAAGGTGTTTACGTTTATTCTTCCGTGAACCTTTTCGTAGTACTGAACGTTCTGACGAATGAGGTGAAGCATATGATTGTTCAGGTTGTTATTTTCCTTTCCCGCAACGTATCTGAGCTTTTTATAAAGATCGCTGTCAAGGCGGACTGCAAATTCGCTCTTTTCCTTCATTTCGTTTTCTCCTGCAAAATATTTTGGTGTATTCAGTATAGCACAAAAATCATAATTGCGCTATTGTATAAGCAAAAAAAATGTGATAATATATCTATATATCGAAATTTTGGGAGTTTATTATGTTAACTGTTTCTCATAGTGCGGGAATATCCGGAATTGACGGCTTTATTGTTAATATAGAATGTGATGCTTTGTGTGAGCTTCCCTCATTTGAAATGGTTGGTCTTCCCGATGCGGCAGTTAAGGAATCTAAGCAAAGAATTCAGGCAGCGGCAGGAAACAGCGGATTCACTTTTCCTGAAATGGCAATAACCATTAACCTTGCTCCTGCTGACGTTAAAAAGGAAGGAAGCGCACTGGACCTTGCTCTTTTTGCAGCGTTGATGCAGGCAGGCGGAGTTATTAAAAGAGACGTTGATCTTTCAGATAAATGCTTTATCGGTGAGCTTTCATTTTCAGGCTCTGTTTCCCCTGTTCGCGGAGTTTTGCCCATGGTGCTTGCTTGTCGCGATGCAGGGCTTAAGCAGGTATTTGTTCCACGTGAAAATATGCTTGAGGCTGCTGTTGTCAGAGAAATTGAAGTATACGGTGTTTCAAACGTTACTGAGCTTGTTTATCATCTCAGAGGTGAAAGCTATATTGAAAGATGTTTTCCTGACGTTGTTGATTTTGAATATAACGGCAGCGGTGTTTATGATTTTTCCGAGGTCAAAGGGCAGGAAAGAGCGAAAAGAGCTCTTGAAATAGCTGCTGCGGGAAATCATAATATTCTTCTTATAGGACCTCCCGGCGCAGGAAAATCAATGCTTTCAAAAAGAATTCCCACGATTTTACCTCCTATGAGCTTTGAAGAAAGCCTTGTTACCACAAAGGTACATTCTGTTTCAGGATTATTAAAGCCCGGAATGAGTCTTGTAAGTCAGCGTCCCTTCAGAAGCCCTCATCACACTATGAGTGCACCTGCACTTGTTGGAGGAGGAAAAAATCCAACTCCCGGCGAAATTTCTATTGCACATAACGGTGTTCTTTTTCTTGACGAATTGCCTGAGTTTGCAAAAAACGTTACGGAAAGTCTTCGTCAGCCTCTTGAGGACGGTGAGGTTACTATAACGAGAACTGCAGGAAGAATGACCTTCCCGAGCTCTTTTATGCTTGTTTGTGCTATGAATCCCTGCAAATGCGGATATTATGGCTCAACTCAAAAGGCGTGTACCTGCAAGAAAACTGATATTAAAAAATATCTCTCTAAAATAAGCGGACCTCTGCTTGACAGAATTGATATTCACGTTGAATTACCCTCTGTTGAATTCAGTCAGCTTACGTCAACTGAAAAGGCTGAAAGCTCAGCGGAAATAAGAGAAAGAGTTGTTGCAGCGAGAAGCTTTGCAAAGAAAAGATTTGGAGAGGATGGGCCTAAATGTAACGCGGCTATGTCATCTTCTGAAATACGAAAGTATTGCAATATTGAGCCTGCTGCAGAAATGATACTTAAAAAGGCGTTTGAAAGCCTTGCGATGTCTGCAAGAGGATATGACAGAGTTCTCAGAGTTGCAAGAACTATTGCCGATCTTGACAAAAAAGAGAATATTTCTGCAATTCATATGGCAGAGGCAATCCAGCTTCGAACTCTTGATAAAAACTATTGGTAAGGATAAGAATATGGATTTTTATAATTATTTTATCCCCTCAAATAATATAAGTCTTGAAAATATAAGCTATGAGGCTCTTGAAAACAGACCTGTTGAAAACGGAGAAAGGGTAAAGCTTAATTGTAAGGACACTATTCTTGCTAAGCTTACTCCAAAGGGAGTTAAGATCAATCTTAACAGAAAGGTTGATTTTGAGCCTGAAAGAATATTTATAATTTCAGTAACCTTTTCTGTTTTTCTGCCCTTCAAAAAAGGAGCAGAGGAGGAAATGGACTGGAAAAACGTTGATATTGCAGGAGAATTCAGACGCGCAGGTGGACCTGTTGTCAGTGCTCTTATGTCTAAGGCTTCTCTTATGATAGGACAAATAACAGCAGCTGCCGGACAGAATCCTCTCATAACAGCTGCGGCTCCGGTTAAAATGCCTGAGGAGAGGTGAAAATATGAAAAAAACTAAGAAAAAGCCTCTTATTAAGATCTTATACGATGCACCCGTTGCATTGACCTTTGCCCTTCTTTGTCTGGTGGCATTCGGGCTGAATCAGTTTACTGACGGCTATGCTAACGTAAACGTTTTCAGCGTTTACAGAAGCACGTTTGCAGACCCTATGACCTACGTAAGATTTTTTACTCACGTTCTCGGTCATACGGATTTTAACCATTTCTTCAACAATATGTCCTTGTTTTTGGTTCTTTCCGCTATCGTTGAAAATAAGTATGGAAGCCTTAAGCTTCTTATAAGCATCATAATAACAGCGTTTGTTTCAGGTTTTGTACATTTTGTCTTTTTCCCTGAAGCAGCTCTTCTCGGTGCATCGGGAATAGTTTTTATGATGATATTCCTTGCTTCAATGGCAAATTCTAAAAACGGAATCATTCCTGTTTCCTTGATCCTTGTAGCAGTTATATATCTCGGTAAGGAAATCTGGGCGCTTGCTTTTACAAGCGACAATATCTCTCAGCTGACTCATATTATAGGCGGAGTTTGCGGAATTATATTTGGTAAATGCTCAAAAGGTAAATAAATATGTTTGATATAAATACATTTAGTAATAAATTGATACAATATGGAGAAGGTCTTCCTCTAAAATATTTTAAGGAAGAGGTTGCAAAAAAGCTGTATACAGTTTGCACTGAGCTTGAAGAAAAATCTAAGCTTTTCAACCTTACGGCTATAACAGATCCTGATGAGGTTCTTAAAAAGCATATAGTTGACTGCCTCTTCCTTGCTGCAGAAATTGAAAATTGGGATAAAGGCTCCGGCAGAATTCTGGACGTTGGAAGCGGAGCAGGATTTCCTTCACTTCCTGTCGCGGCAGCACTTGATGATTACAGCGTTACAGCACTTGACAGTACGGCTAAAAAAATAGGATATATTAAGAACACCTCCGAAATTATGGGAGTAACAGATTTCAATGCTGTTGCTTCCAGAGCTGAGGATGCAGCGAAAACGGAAATGAGAGAGGGATATGATATATTGACGGCAAGAGCTGTTGCAAGACTTTGTGTTCTGGCTGAGCTTTGTATTCCTTTTCTTAAGGTTGGTGGCTATTTCATTTCTATGAAGGGGGCAGCTGCTGAGGAAGAGGTTAAGGAAGCAGAAAATGCAATTAAAAAATTGGGTTGTAAATTCTGCAAAATAGTTCCTTATACTATTGCTGATCTTCCTGATAAGAGATTTCTCGTTATTTACAAAAAGATTTCTTCAACTCCTGCTATTTATCCTCGTAATTTCTCTCAGATTTCAAAAAAACCTCTTTGATTTGGTTTTTATTTGAGAGGCTGACAAAATTAAATATTATAGTCGGTGCTAATTCCTGCTATATTTCATTTACCGGATGATATTATTCTCCTACAATATCATCACAGCTTGAAAGGAAATGAAAATATGGCAGGAAATTTGTTTTTTGCAGGGAAAACAAGCAATATTAAAGAGAATACTATTAAAAAAGGTGAAAAATCAGATAAAATTATAATGCTTTCGCCATATGATATTTTGCCTAATCCTTCACAACCCAGAAAGTATTTCACTGACGAAGCTATATTTAGGCTTGCAGACAGTATCAGAAATCATGGTCTTATTCAACCGTTGACCGTTAGAAAAACAGAGATGGGATATGAGTTGATTGCTGGCGAAAGAAGATTGAGAGCGCTGAAAATACTTGGAGAGAGTGAAGCACCCTGCGTTATTTCGAACGTTGATAATGAAGAATCTGCACATCTTGCAATTATTGAGAATATTCAAAGAGAAAATCTTAATATGTTTGAGCAGGCATCTGCTATTCTTAATTTAATGAAGGTCCATTGTTTGACTCAGGAAAAAATAGCTGAACAGCTTTCATGCTCACAATCCTACGTTGCGAATAAATTGAGACTACTTAAAATATCGGATGATGAAAAAGAAAAAATAATAGAATTCGGGCTTACTGAACGTCATGCGAGAGCACTTTTAAGAATTAAGGATGATGATTTGCGAAAAAATGCGTTGAAAAATATAATAAGAAAAAATCTCAACGTTTCAGCAACAGAGGATTATATAGACAAGCTTTTGATTGAGAAAAAACAAGAAAAGAAAGATAATATAAAAACCAAGATAATAGTTAAGGATATGAGATTATTTTATAACACGATTGATAAGGCAATTGATGCTATGCGATCGACAGGCTTTGACGTTGAAACAACCAAAAGAGAAACTTCGGATTCTATGGAAATAATAATTGCAATTCCGAAATGTTCCACGTGAAACATTCACTATAAATATAAAAATGTTCCACGTGGAACAAAAGCCTTATCTCAGTTTGATAAGGCTTTTTTATGTAAAACTATTTATTTTGATTCGAAAATGTGATATACTGATTATATATTAATTTCAAAAGGAAACATTAAATATGGCTAAATATAGACAGAATAGAATTAATGATGCAGTTGCACTTGAGCTTGCAGTGATTCTCCGTGAGGTTAAGGATCCCAGAGTATCCGATGCGATGATAACTGTAACCGCAGCTGACGTTACACCCGATCTTAAGTATGCAAAAATTTATTATTCCGTACTCGGAGCTGACGGTGATAAAGAGCAGCTTAAAAATATATATCTCGGTCTTAAGTCTGCAGCAGGATTTATCAGAAGCCAGCTTGCAAAGAGACTTAATATGAGAGCAACACCTGAGCTTACTTTTGTTGAGGATGGAAGCGTTAAGCACGGTGTTGAAATTGCGGCTATTCTTAATTCTCTTGATATTACTCCCCTTGAAGAAGAGGAAGACGATGAGCTTTAATAAACTAACTATTTGCGAAGTTGTAAATAATATCAAATCTTGGGCTAAGGAAGAAAAAAAGCTTCTCATAATTTCTCACAGAAGCCCCGATGGAGACACTCTTGGCAGCGCATTTGCTCTCAAGCTGATATATGAGGCTTTAGGAGGATATGCTCAGTGCACTTGTAAAAGTGAGGGGGCTCCTTTCCTCAGATTTCTTTATGCTGGTCAGGAATTTATAACGTATGAGGAAGGGCTTGAAAATAATTTTGACAAGCTTGTTTCCGTAGACGTTGCGGCTCCGGGTCAGCTGGGAGATCTTATTTCTATTATGGATAAGATCGATATGATGATCGATCATCACGAGCGTGGAGAGGCTTTTGCAGATAACTACGTTGATGGTAAGGCAGCGGCTGCGGGAGAAATAATCTACAAGATTTATGAAAAGCTTATATCAAGTGGTGATATTGAAAGTCTGCCCAATGCATGTGCGAGAATTTATGCAGCAATTTCTGCTGATACGGGTAGCTTCAAATTCAGTAACGTAACTCCTGAAACTCATATGATAGCTGCGAAAATTCTTTCTGAAATGGCAAAAGAGGGAATTGACCATTCTGAAATTGCCAGAATCCTTCACGATAGTTATAGCGAAAAGGATCTTAAAGCAAGAAAGGTTGCAATAGATAATCTGACAGTTGAGTGCGACGGAAAATTTGCTTACGTTGTTCTCACAAACGAGATTCTTCAGAAGGAAGAGCTTACAGACGATAATACAGGCTCAGTTGTTGATATCCCCAGAAGCGTAGATGGAGTTCTTGTTGGAATTTCCATAAAGCAGCACGGGGAAAGATTAAATGAATTCAGAATTTCAGCGCGCTCCAACAGAGACGTTGACGTTGCAGAAATTTGTGCTCTCTTCGGAGGAGGCGGTCATAAAAAGGCAGCAGGTGGCAGAGTTGAAGCTGAAAGCGCCGAGGAGGCTGTTAAAATTATAACCGAGCCCTTCAGAAAAGCAGTTATGAAGCACTTGGAGGAAAACTAATGTCCAGAAAAAATAAACCGGATACCGCCACAGGTGTTTTGGTTGTCAATAAGCACGAGGGCGTAACCAGCCATAGAATAGTTCAGATTCTTCGTCGTATGTATGATACGTCGAGAGTTGGACATACGGGAACTCTTGATCCCATGGCAACAGGAGTTCTTCCTATTCTCATAGGACGCGCGGTTAAAGCAAGTGATTATCTTGTAAGCGAGGAAAAGGAGTATATTGCAACTCTTCGCCTCGGTGTTACTACGGATACTCTTGATACTACGGGAGAGATACTTTCAACCTGCGATAATATACCTGATGAGAATGCGGTTCTTGAGGCTGCTAAAAGCTTTGTGGGAGATATAGAGCAGATCCCTCCTATGTACAGCGCGATCAAGATAGACGGACAAAAGCTTGTTGATCTTGCTAGAGCAGGAGAAACAGTTGAAAGAAAACCTCGTCAGGTTGAGATAAAGGAGCTTGAGGTTGAAAAGCTCAGTGATAATGAGTATAAATTGAGAATAGTATGCTCAAAAGGAACATATGTTCGTACATTGTGCGCAGATATAGGAGATAAACTGGGGTGCGGAGGAGCGATGAGCTCTCTTATACGCGTCAGAACGGGCAATTTTACGCTTGAAAACTCCATAACGGTAGAAGAGCTTGAGAATATGACTTTTGAGGAAAGATTGGCCTTGCCGCTTCCCACAGTGAAGCTCTTTGATGATCTTAACACAATTTCCGTCAATGATTTCTATGCAAAGCTTATTCGAGGCGGAACAGAGCTTTATCAGAAGAAGCTGGGAACCAGTTTTGAGGTTGGAGAGCTTATCAGAATAATGTATAACGGCGAGTTTCTTGCTCTCGGCAGAGTTTGTGAATATGAAATGGGAACAGCAGTTAAGCCTGAAAAATTGTTTATGTTGTGAGGTTAAGGATGTTAGGTGATATTGTTTTGAAAAACAGAAGCTATCGCAGCTTCGATATGTCAAAAAGAATTGGCGAGGAAAATTTAAGACGATACGTTGACCTTGCAAGAATTACTGCTTCAACTGCAAATTTGCAGGCGCTGAAATATAGAATAGTGCATAGTGAAACAGAGTGCGAAAAGGCTCTTTCCTGCACAAAATGGGCGGGATATCTGAAGGATATGCAGATTCCTCCCGAGGGATGTAATCCTACGGGCTACGTTGTTATTTGCTGTGATACAGATATTACAAATAACGTAACGGCTTTTTATAAGGATACGGGTATTGCGGCGCAGACGATTCTTCTTGCTGCTGCTGAAGATGGATTTGGCGGATGTATGATCGGAAGCGTTGATGAAGCAAAAATAAAGAGCGAGCTTTCTATTCCTGAAAATATGACAGTAACCTTGGTTGTTGCCCTTGGCGCACCTTGCGAAAAGGTTGAAATCGTGGACTTTGATGGAGACATTAAATATTACCGTGAAAACGGCGTGCATTACGTTCCTAAAAGAAGTCTTGAGGATGTGTTGATATAGAAAAATCGGCTGAAATTTATTCAGCCGATTTTCTATTTATTGAGTTAATTTGATACTATAATATCAAACTTCCTTTTTTTTATTTATCAAAGATTTAATCCATCTGTATGTATAAACCCAGTTACAACTGTTACAAGCTCCTTCATAGGTCAAACCGGTTGCGATATAGCAAATAGGTTTAATTGTTGCAACAGTTTTCATGACAATTAGGCAAACAAAGAGATTTATAAAAGTATAAATTACTGAGTCTGCAAAAGTGTTGACTTTAACACCAACAGAATACATCATTTCCAAAAATATATTATGCATAAGATAAATGGAAAGTGAAAGAGGAACAATAGGAACATATTTAAGAACTTTGGAAGGTTTGTTCATGTTCTGTTTGAAGAAAAGGAATATTAAAGCAGCGAGTAATACTTCAAATCCTGCAGATTGTGTCTGGAAGTGCTGATTATATTCACCGGTTTTAATTGTGAATGAGTATGTACCTATACAGATTACGGCTAATGTAATAGCAGCAGAAGAGAGAAGTATCCAGTTAGGGATTTTCTTCTTTAAGTTACCAATATAATATCCGAGAATAAATGTGCTTAAATTTCCGCTATAAAAAGTAAGTTTGTTTATAATATCAAGCTCAAAATATTTGTCAATGAAAGCGGGAGTAAAAGTTTTAACAATAAGCTTTACAGAAGCCAGACAAACGAGAACAAAAACGTAAATATGAGCCTTTTTGTCGAGATTACGTAAAGCAGCTGCTATAATAGGAGAGATAGCATACATGGCAATAAGAGTATACATATACCACATATGAACCATTACAGGAGAAGTAAGTGAACCAACAAGTTTGTCGTAAATGAATGTCATAGAATAATCTTGCCAGGAATAAACCTGCCACGCAACGGAAACAAGAGTCCAACCAGCGAGAGGTACAATAAGATGAGGTAATCTTTTTCTCAAAAGAAAAGAGATATCGGTTGTTTTTTCACTGTTAAGAATAAGATAGCCGGACATCATGAAAAAGAGAGGAACGGCGATAAATCCAAGGCAAGTGAAAAAATTAAGAAAGTGCCAATTTAAGTTTATTTCACGTCTGAGAGGGCTGCCTGCGGTGTGCATATAGATAACACTTATTGCGGCTATAACTCTGAGATAATCAAAGTAATAAACGTGATTTTTTTTGCTCATAAAAACCTCCATAAATTGTTATTAATATAATTATATTAAAATAATTCGATTTTATCAATATTTTATCGACAATAAAAAGTAGAGAAAATTAAAAAAAGTACTTGCAAAAGGAAAAATGGTGTGATATAATACGTAGGTCATAAGACGAAAAGAATACAGGGGTGTAGTTCAGTTGGTAGAACGGCGGTCTCCAAAACCGCATGTCGCGGGTTCAAGTCCTTCCGCCCCTGCCAAAGAAAAAACCAGGTCAATAGACCTGGTTTTTTCTTTGGCAGGGGCATCCGAAAAGGACTTGAACAGGGCGGTAGTGAATGACAGTCCGGTGGACTGTCAGAGCCGCCCGCGACCGAAGCGAGTAGCAAAGCCGAAATTAACTCGGCTTTGCGTCGTCGAGCTGAGACCCAGTCCTTCCGCAAGAAAATTAACCAGGTCAATAGACCTGGTTTTTTCTTTGGCAGGGGCATCCGAAAAGGACTTGAACAGGGCGGTAGTGAATGACAGTCCGGTGGACTGTCAGAGCCGCCCGCGACCGAAGCGAG
>JAZORY010000044.1:0-6621 GCA_045656825.1 Candidatus Avispirillum sp. | reverse complement strand
CTTGGGGCGGGGAGGTGGATTGCCGAAGGCAAGACGGAAGGGTATAAATAGATTGATTATGTTAAAATCTACCCTTCAGTCAGCTTCGCTGACAGCTCCCCTAAGCAAGGGGAGCCTTTAGCCTTCTCCAGTGGGAGAAGGCTTTTAATAAGTTTAACATTCGCTTGTATAGGTTTTGTTCCATTTAGACCTTTCTATTTATAGCACGCGTTATAACACAAAAACCGCAGAATATAAATCTGCGGTTTCTGTATCTTTTATTATTTATCTGCCACGCTTTACGTAGTGAGTGTGGAGAAGCTCGTGAGCCTTATGACTGTTGGGCTCTCCAAGGAACTCATCATAAACCATCTTAATAATGGGATTTTCGTGGGATTTTCTGAGAGGAAGATTTGCATCAGCATCGTAAAGAACCTTTGCACGAACTGCGCGGAGGTCCATAGAATTACGAACGCTTGCAGGCTGGATAGGCTGACCGCCGCCGTTTACACAGCCGCCGGGACATGCCATGATCTCAATAAAGTGTGCCTCATATTCGCCGCTCTGGATGCCCTTGAGAAGCTTGTTAGCATTTGCTGTTCCGCTTGCAACTGCAACCTTAACTGTCATATCGCCAAGCTTATACTCAGCAAACTTAATGCCCTCTGTTCCGCGAACGTCCTCAAACTCAACCTTTTCAAGAGTTGTTCCAAGGATAACCTCTGCAGCTGTTCTGAGAGCTGCTTCCATAACGCCGCCTGTTGCGCCGAAGATAACGCCTGCGCCGGATCCAACGTCTACGGGAGTGTCGAACTTTTCATCGGGAAGAGCCTTGAAGTTGATACCGGATGCCTCGATAAGTCTGCCGAGCTCTCTTGTTGTTACAGCGATATCAACGTTCTGGATGCCGTCGTTTGCCTGACCGTCGCGGCCAACCTCAAACTTCTTAGCTGTACAAGGAATTGCAGAAACGAACACAACGTCCTTAGGATCAACGCCCATCTTCTGGCAGAAGAACGCCTTATAGATTGCGCCGAACATCTGCTGAGGAGACTTACATGTTGAAAGATTCTCCGTCATTTCAGGGAAATAGTGCTCACAATATTTGATCCATCCGGGAGAGCAGGATGTGATCATAGGAAGCGCGCCGCCGTTCTGGATTCTTCCGAGAAGCTCCGTTGCCTCTTCCATAATTGTAAGGTCTGCTGTGAAGTTCATATCATAAACGCCGTCAAAGCCGAGGCGACGGAGAGCTGCAACCATCTTGCCTTCGCAATCTGTGCCGGGCTCATAGCCGAAACATTCGCCGATCTGAGCGCGAACGGAAGGAGCGCAGCAGATTGCAACGTGCTTTGTGGGATCGTTGATAGCTTCCATGATCTTCGCTGTGTCGTCCTTTTCATAAAGAGCGCCAACGGGACATGCTACGATACACTGACCGCAATTGATACATGTTGTGGAAGCGAGATCAACCTCAGCTGCACAGCCGATAACTGTGTCGTAACCTCTGTTCTGAGCGCCGATAGCACCGATGCCCTGAACCTTATTACAAGCGCCTACGCAACGACGGCAAAGGATACACTTGTTGGGATCGCGAACGATAGAGGAGCCGGACGTGTCAACGGGGAGCTTTTCTTCCTTTGCGGGAGTGAAATAGTTTTCATCAACACCGAAGTCGTGAGCATATTTCTGAAGCTCACAAGTCTTTGAGCGGATGCAGGAAAGGCATTTCTTTTCGTGAGCGGAGAGAACAAGCTGAATGTTCATCTTTCTCGCGTTCTTAACCTTTTCTGTGTTTGTGAGAATCTCTGTTCCATCACGCTCGATAGGATATACACAAGACGTTACAAGGCCTCTCGCGCCAACAACCTCAACGAGACAGAGGCGGCAAGCGCCGATTTCGTTTACGTCCTTAAGATAGCACAGAGTGGGAATTTCAATGCCCGCCTGCTTACAAGCCTCGAGAACTGTGATGCCGTAAGGGACAGTATAATCTGCGCCGTTGATTTTTATATTAAGCATTTTTGTTTCCATTATTTATCACTACCCCTTTCTTATTTCTTGGAAATTGCACCGAACTTACATTTCTCGATACAAGCGCCGCACTTCAGGCACTTTTCTGTGTCGATCGTATGAGCCTGCTTAACTGCGCCGTTGATCGCGCCTGCGGGACAAACACGGGAGCAGAGAGTACAGCCCTTACATTTATCAGCGTCGATAACGTAGTTAAGAAGCTTCTTACAAACGCCTGCGGGGCATCTCTTTTCAACGATGTGTGCTTCGTACTCGTCGCGGAAATAGCGGAGAGTTGAAAGAACGGGGTTAGGTGCTGTCTGGCCAAGACCGCAAAGGGATGCGCTCTTGATATAATTTGCAAGCTCTTCAAGCTTGTCGATATCTTCCATTTCGCCGCGGCCGTCTGTAATCTTTTCAAGAAGCTCAAGCATACGAACTGTACCGATACGGCAGGGTGCGCACTTACCGCAGGATTCGTCTACTGTGAATTCAAGGAAGAACTTTGCAAGGTCAACCATACATGTGTCCTCGTCCATAACGATAAGACCGCCTGAGCCCATCATGGAGCCGATTGCAAGAAGGTTGTCATAATCGATAGGTGTGTCAATAAGAGAAGCAGGGATACATCCGCCGGAGGGGCCGCCTGTCTGAGCAGCCTTGAACTTCTTGCCGTTAGGGATACCGCCGCCGATCTCTTCAACAACCTCGCGAAGAGTTGTTCCCATAGGAACCTCAACGAGACCTGTGTTTGTGATCTTACCACCAAGAGCGAATACCTTTGTACCCTTGGACTTTTCTGTACCCATGGATGCAAACCAATCAGCGCCCTTAAGGATGATCTGGGGGATATTTGCATATGTTTCAACGTTGTTAAGGATAGTGGGCTTACCAAAGAGACCCTTAACTGCAGGGAAAGGAGGACGAGGTCTGGGTTCGCCGCGCTTACCCTCGATACTTGTCATAAGAGCTGTTTCCTCGCCGCATACGAATGCGCCTGCGCCAAGACGAAGCTGGATATCAAACTTAAAGCCTGTGCCCATAATATTATCGCCGAGGAGTCCGTATTCGTGAGCCTGATCGATTGCGATCTGGAGACGGTTTACAGCGATGGGGTATTCTGCACGAACGTAGATATAGCCCTGATCTGCGCCGATAGCATAGCCTGCGATAGCCATTGCTTCAAGAACTGCGTGGGGGTCGCCCTCAAGGATGGAACGGTCCATAAATGCGCCGGGGTCGCCTTCGTCCGCATTACAGCAAACATACTTCTGGCCCTCTCCGCCCATAGCGAACTTCCATTTAAGACCTGTGGGGAAGCCTGCACCGCCACGGCCGCGAAGTCCTGAATCAAGGAGAGTCTGGATAACGTCCTCGCGGCTCATCTCTGTGAGAACCTTACCGAGAGCGAAATATCCGTCCATAGCGATATATTCGTCGATCTTTTCAGGGTTGATAACGCCGCAATTGCGGAGAGCAACTCTGTGCTGCTTCTTATAGAAAGCTGTGTCGTTAAGAGAAGTGTGAACCTCTTCCTTTGCCTCTGCGCCTGCAGCTGCGTCGTTATAAACGAGGCGGTCTACAATACGTCCTTTGAGAAGATGCTCCTCTACGATTTCGGGGATATCCTCGGGTGTTACTCTTGAATAGAACGTGCCCTCGGGATAAACGATCATAATGGGGCCGAGTGCGCAAAGACCGAAGCAGCCTGTCTGAACGATCTTAACCTCTTCATCAAGGCCCTTTACCTGAAGCTCTGCTGCGAGAGCATCTTTGATTTTATTACTTCCGGAGGATGTACAGCCGGTACCTCCGCAAATAAGAACGTGTGAACGAACCATAATTATGTATTCCTCCGTAAATTATAAATCTGTATTGCCGATGAGGTATTCAGAAACGGCCTCGCCGCCCTTGAGGTGCTTTTCAACAACCTCTTTTGCCTTCTCGGCTGTCATCTTAACGTAAGTAACCTTTTCCTTGCCGTCTTCATAAATTTCAACAACGGGCTCGTACTGGCAGATGCCGATGCATCCTGTCTGAGTTACCATAACCTTTTCATTAAGGCCCGCCTTTGTAACCTCTTCAACAAATGCATTGAGAACAGGTCTTGCGCCTGCTGTGATACCGCAGGTTGCCATACCAACAACAACTCGAACGGCGCCGCTGCCTGTGCGGATCGCAACCTTATCCTTCATCTGCTCTCTGATAGCAGCAAGTTCAGCTAAAGTTTTCATTTTTAGTTTATTTCCTTTCGTTTCATAGATAATTATTTTTCATTTTCATATTGCCCCTGAAGAAATTCTCTGATAAATGCGAGAACCTCGTATGCGTTCAGGGGGACCTCGTCGCCGAGGATGGCTCTCATCTCTCTTGTGTCCATATTGACGTCAAGAGTTTCCGTTTTATGTCTGAACACGTAATCGGAGTCGGGATTTCCCTGAATGAGAGTTACTATTGTTTCAACCACGTCCCCAAGAGGAACAAAGTCGATATGATTTGTATAAAAGGTTGCCGAAACCAGCGTTCCGTGGTCATCAAACTCAGCCTCGTGCTTTGACGTGATGGAAACCTTTCCGCCCGTCATTTCGCTCTGCATACGGAGAAATGGAATTCCAAGGCCAACCTTTCGTGTTTTTCTTGTAGTGAAAAAAGGATTTGAAAGTTTTTCAAGCTGTTCGCTCGTCATTCCGCATCCGTCGTCTTCAATTTTCAAGGTGAGAAGATTATTTTCTTCATTTAACAAAATTGAAATATTCTTTGCGCCTGCGCGAACGGAATTCATTGCGATATCAAGAATATATAAGGATAAATCTTTCATATTCCCTCCAGCATATCGATCAATTTATTTCTGACGCGGCTGCTGCTGTACGGCTCGTCGTCCAGAAGAAAATAATTCTCCGCCTCCGACATATCCCAAAGATAATGGGCATCAGAGCTGACAACACATTTCAGATCCTTTATAGCGGGATTTTTCGCCTCTTCCTCTTTTCTGACTCCCTTTCCGCTCAGCTCATATGCGGTGTAAGAAAGCCAATCGGGGAAAGCGCCCAGAACTGCAACTGCTCCGTTTGACGTTCTGTCAATATGGGCGGGATAGCAGATGCCACCCATTTTCCGAACAAGGCTCGTTGCCTCATCAAGGGATAGAAGCGTTGCATTGAGAAGAAGGTTTTCTTCCTCTCTTATTATATTGTCCCCCTCGTCCATCACAAATTGATGGCCGAAAATATCGGGACGGTTTTTTATGTTTATTTTATGCTGCTCAACCGCTTCTCCGAATGCCATAGCGTCCTCCAGCTCCCTGAAGAGACAGAGGAGATGGATATCCTCGGAAACTGTCAGCTCCATTCCTGCCACGGGAATGATCCCGTATGCCTTACAAGCCTTGAAGAAGGCGGGACAGTTTGCCGTTGAATTATGATCGGTGAGCGCAGCTATCTGCAGTCCTTTAACTGCTGCCATTCCTGCAATATTTGCAGGCGTCATATCATTGTCTCCGCAGGGGGAGAGGCAGGAGTGGATATGCAGATCATAATAGTATTTATTCATTTATATATTTGGAAGCAAGAGCGCAAAGCTCATAGGTTGAAAGCTTTGACGTGTAAACGCATATATCCTGAGCTTCAGCTGCTGCCTTAGCATCTGCATCAAGCTCAACGCCCTCTGCAAGAACGATACAAGCAACCTCGCACAGACTTGCAACGGCAACAACGTTTATGTTGGACATAATTGTTATCCAGATATGTCCATACTCCGCGTGGCTCATAACCCAGCTGAGAAGATCTCCTGCATAGCATCCGCAGACCTCCCGGTCGGTGCTGCCGCAAAGATGGGTGAGCCCCATATCATTTGCAATAGCTTCAAGATTTTTCATTTTTTCTCTTTTCAGCCTCCTCTGCCATTCGCGCCTGATGCCTTGCGATATAATCGTGGAACACCTGTCTCATAAACACAACACATTCATCAGCGCAGATCTCGCCGCGAACTATATCCTCTGCAAATGCCGCGCAGGTCGGTGCGCCGCAGGAGCCACAATCAAGATCGGGCAGATCCTTTCTTATTTCCTGAATATCCGCCATCATTCGCATTGCCTCTTTTCTGCTGGTTGAAAGAGGACACGTTGGCTGATATTCCAATTCGGGCATCATAACGTATTCGGGGAGCTCTGCCTTCACGTCGTGAGCATTGGGCGAAACGGGGAGATATCTTTTGAGCGACTGTATTCTCGCCTTCGCGATATATGGGTTCGCCACCGTCATCACTCCGCCAACGCATCCGCCGTTGCATGCGTTCAGCTCGATAAATTCAAGCTCCGGGAAATCGGAATTATCTATCTGGTCAAGCACGTGAATAACGTTTTCAATGCCGTCGGCAGCAAGATATCTGTCGTTAAAAACAGAGGTTGACTCGCCGCCCGCAATTGCCCAGCCCACTCCAACCATTCCCGCCTTACAGGACGCCTCGGGGGAGCTGATCTTATTCATATATGAAACCAACTTGAAATACACGTCGGAAACTGAAAGCACCTCGTCAACGTTGCTTTTTTCTCCCGCAAAGCTATTCTTAACGTAGCTGACCTTTGCAGGACACGGAGAGATGAAAAAGCAGCCTATATCCGATGCTTCAAGC
>JAZORY010000043.1:0-30893 GCA_045656825.1 Candidatus Avispirillum sp. | reverse complement strand
TGTTGGCCTCGGAGGCGCAGGCTTCCCCACTAAGATCAAGCTTGACGTTAAAGACAGAGCTAAGCTTGATGCAATTATCGTAAACTGCGCTGAATGTGAGCCCTACATCACAAGCGATACAAGAACAATGCTTGATCGCGCAGACGACATCGCATACGGCGTTGAGCTGCTCAAAAAATATCTCGATGCCGAGAAGATCATTTTCGGTATTGAAAAGAACAAGCCCGAATGCATCGCTGAAATGAAAAAGCTCCAGGGCGTTGAGATCAAGGCACTTCCTTCCGTTTACCCTCAGGGCGCTGAAAAGGTGCTGATTTATAACACAACGGGCAAGGTTGTTGGCGAGGGCATGCTCCCCATTGATGCAGGCGTTATCGTTATCAACTGCACAACGCTTGCTTCCATCGCAAGCTATATCAAAACAGGACTTCCTCTTGTTGAAAAGTGCATCACAGTTGACGGCTCAGCAGTTAAGGAGCCAAAAAACGTTATCGCTCCCATCGGAACTCCCGTTTCTGACGTTTTTGAGTTCTGCGGCGGCTTCAAGAGCGAGCCTGCAAAGGTTATCTACGGCGGTCCTATGATGGGCGTTTCACTGGCAGAGCTCTCCGTTCCCGTTATCAAGCAGACAAATGCGCTTCTTGCTCTGGACGAAAAGGAGGCAACTCCCAAAAAGACAACCTCATGCATCCGCTGCGGCTCCTGCACAAACGCTTGCCCCTTCGGACTTGCACCTGTTTCCTTTGCGAAGGCACTTCAGCAGAACGATATGGCAGCGCTCCGCTCACTTCATGCAAATCTCTGCATGGAATGTGGCTGCTGTGGATTTGTTTGCCCCGCAGGAATTCCTCTCGTTCAGCAGAACAAGCTTGCAAAGGCTGCTCTTGCTGACTATATCAGAAAAGAAAAGGAGGAGAAAAAATAATGGCAAAAAAGCTTATCATCTCAGTTTCTCCCCATATTAAAAGCGCTGTAACCACGAGAAGGATCATGCTTGACGTTATTATCGCAATGCTCCCCGCACTTGCAGCGTCCGTTTATTTCTTCGGTATCAGAGCTCTTATAGTAACGCTCTTCACAGCAGGCGTTTCAGTTCTCTCCCAGTATCTCTTCGAGGTGCTTTGCAAAAGAGACGTTGAAGCGGGAGACCTTTCCGCCGTTGTAACAGGTATGCTTCTCGGTCTTAACCTCCCCGTAACTATTCCGCTGTGGCAGGCGGCAATCGGCAGTATTTTTGCTATCGTTGTTGTTAAAGAGCTTTTCGGCGGCATCGGCCACAATTTCGCAAACCCTGCGATCACAGCAAGAATAATGATGCTCCTTTCCTTCTCCGGCACAATGACAAGCTGGGCAAAGCTTGAAGGAGCGGATCTCGTTGCAGGCGCAACTCCTCTTGCTGCTCTCAAGGAAAGTCTCCTTGACGGCTCATCCGTTGAGTTGCCCGCTCTATCCGATATGCTTATCGGCAACATCGGCGGAAGCCTTGGCGAAACAAGCGCTCTCGCAATTATGATCGGCGGCATTTACCTTATCTGCCGCAAAGTTATCACATGGCACACCCCCGTTTGCTTTATAGCAACAGTATTCCTCGGTGCGCTTCTCGCTTCAGGATTCGACTTCACCTTCGCTCTCAGCCATATCCTTTGCGGCGGCCTTATGCTTGGCGCATTCTTTATGGCAACAGATTACAGCACAACTCCTCCCACTCCCCTTGGCAAAGCTGTGTTCGGTATCGGATGCGGACTTATCACTCTGGCTATTCGCCTCTGGGGCTCTTATCCCGAGGGCGTTTCATACGCGATCCTTTTCATGAACATTCTCACTCCCTATATCGCAAGACTTACAGCTCGTAAGATCTTCGGCGCAAAGAAGATTGCCAAAGGAGGTGCTCAGTGATGAAAAACGATAGCGTTAAAAGTATTGCAGTGCTTGGCTCCATCTGCCTCGTAGTTGCGATCCTCCTCTCTGTTGTAAATTATATAACCGCTCCAATTATTGAGGCAGCGGCAGGTGCTGCGGCATCTGAATCCCTCAAGGTCGTTCTTCCCGATGCCACAGGCTTTGAAGAGATCGCCATTCCCGAGGGAACAGCAACAACCGTTACGGGAATTCATAAGGATCAGGGCGGAAGCGGCTATGCCGTTACTCTCGCAACCTCATCCAGCTATTCCCAGAGCCCTATGACCTTCACTGTCGGCTTTGGCACAGACGGTAAGATAGTTGCAGTTAAAATGACAAACTACGCCGAAACAAAGAACTTCGGCGACTATCCTCAGTCCTATGTTGGCGCTGACTCCGCTCTCGGCGGAATCGAGCTTGCAGCCGGCGTAACTTATTCCTCCTCTGCATTTAAGGCAGCCGTTGAGGATGCCTTCGCAGCGCTCATCTCTCTCGGCGGAATTTCCGAGGGCCAAAAGAGCGAAGAGCAGATTATCGCTGAAATTATGGCAGACGCTCTTCCCGGCGCAGTTGATGGATCCGGCACATTTAAGGCAACCGAGATCAAAATCGACAAAGAAGAGATTCTCTCCGCTGTTTCTGCTGATAACGGCGTTGGTTATGCAGCCGTAATAGACTATATGGGCAAAAAGCTCGTAGGCGTGTTCAGCACAACAGGTGGTGCCCGCTTCTACGACCTTGAAGCAAATCTTGTGTCCGACGTTGATTCTGCATTTGCAGAAATTATAGCAGACGCACTGGGTATTTCTGCAGTTGCAGAAAACGACCTGAAATTCGCTCAGGCAGCCGTTGGCGAGGGCGTAAACCTCACAAATATCACCCTTAACGACCAGTTTGGTATCGTTTCCAGCGCATACGCAGCCGATAACGGCGCATACGTTTTCGTTTGCCACACCTTTGGATATAAGGATAATATGACAATGACTGTTGTTGTGGAAAACAGCGCTATCACAGCCTTCAGAAACACAGGCGACTTTATCCAGTACGGTGAATACTACACGGTTCCCAATCTTGACGAAAGCCAGTTTGTAGCCGGCATGGCAGGCAAAACAGAGGCTGATCTTACAGACGATATTCTCGTTGCAGGCGCAACCATTTCAACATCTGCAGCAAAGAAATCTGCTGAAGATGCCTTGAAGGCCTACAAGGAGCTTACAGAAATCAAAAACGAGGAGGCGGCACAGTGAAAGCTTGGCAGAATTTCATTAAAGGAATAGTTCGCGAAAACCCTGTGCTTGTGCTCCTTCTGGGCACATGCCCCACACTTGCGGTAACGTCCTCCGTTTCCAATGCATTCGGTATGGGCGCGGCGGCAACAGCCGTTCTTCTCGGCTCCAACGTTGCAATATCAGCACTACGCAAGGTTATTCCCGATAAGGTTCGTATTCCTTCATATATCGTTATTATCGCTGCATTCGTTACAATAGTTGAAATGATAATGCACGCGTTTGTTCCCGCAATCTACGATGCTCTGGGAGTTTTCCTCTCACTCATCGTTGTAAACTGCATCATCCTCGGCCGCGCTGAGATGTATGCAAGCAAAAACTCCGTCGGCGCATCCGCCATCGACGCTCTCGGTATGGGCGTTGGCTTCACACTGGCACTTCTCGCTATGTCAACCATCCGCGAGGTGCTGGGCGCAGGCAGCTGGATGGGCATGGAGATCCCCTTCCTTACAGATTACACTATCCCGATCTTAAAAGAGGCTCCCGGCGGATTCTTCGTTTTCGGCTGCCTTATTGCAATCGTTAACAAGCTTGGCAACGGCACAAACAAAAACGAATTCTCCTGCAAGGGCTGCCCCTCCGCCGCTCTTTGCAAGGGAGATTGTCGAGATAAAGAAGAGGAGGCAGAGGCATAATGAAAGAATTGGCTTATATTATTTTCACGTCCATTCTGGTTAATAACTACGTGCTCACAAAGTTCCTCGGAATCTGCCCATTCCTCGGCGTTTCCAAGAAGCTTGGTCAGGCAACGGGCATGGGCGTTGCGGTTACGTTCGTAATGCTCCTTGCAAACTTTGCAACATGGCCTATCTACACCTTCGTTCTCGCAAAATTCCAGCTTGAATATTTGCAGACCATCGTGTTCATTCTTGTTATCGCGGCTCTCGTTCAGCTTGTGGAGATCATCCTTAAAAAGTATATCCCCGCGCTGCACGCGTCCCTCGGTATCTATCTCCCCCTTATCACAACAAACTGCGCTGTTCTCGGCGTTGTTAAGAACAATATCTCCGATGGCTACGGGTTTATGCAGTCCACAGCATCCGCTCTGGGATGCGGCCTCGGCTTCCTTCTTGCAATGGTGCTCTTTGCAGGTGTCAGAGAAAGAATTGAAACGTCCAATCCCCCCAAGTGCTTCCGTGGTGTGCCCATAACACTTGTTTCTGCGGCTATCGTTTCTCTCTCCTTCTACGGCTTTGCAGGCATTATTGACAGCCTTTTCGCTTGATAGGAGGACGATTCAAATGTTAGTTGCAATTTTATCAGCAGTTATCAGCGTAACTGCAATAGGACTTATTTGCGCGGCTATGCTTGTTATTGCCGCAAAATTCATGAGCGTTCCCGAAAACGAGAAGGTTAAAAAGATCCGCGAGTGCCTCCCCGGCGCAAACTGCGGAGCCTGTGGATATACGGGCTGCGACGGCTATGCAAAGGCTCTGGGTGAAGAGGACGGCATCAAAACCAACCTTTGTATCCCCGGCGGCGACAAGGCCTCCAAGGATATTTCCGATATACTCGGCGTTGAATTTGAGGATGCTATCGAGCAGGTTGCAACCGTTCGCTGCTGCGGCGACTGCAACACGGCAGGCAAAAAGGCAGAATATGCAGGCATCAAGAGCTGCAAGGCAGCAAAGATGATCTTCGGCGGCGAAAACCTCTGCACATTCGGCTGTCTCGGCTGCGGCGACTGCGCGGCTGTTTGCCCAAGCGATGCTATCTGCATTGAGGACGGTATTGCTCATATTGATACAAGAAAGTGCATCGGCTGCGGCCTCTGCGCGAAAACCTGCCCCAACAATATCATTCATATGATGCCCGACGTGAAGCGCAGTGTTATCACATGCAGCAACAAGGAAAAGGGCGTTGTGGCAAAGGCAAAATGTAAAAACGCCTGCATCGGCTGTAAGAAATGCGAAAAGACCTGCCCCTCAGGTGCTATTACAGTTGCAGACAATCTTGCCTCCATTGATTATTCTAAATGTTCCAACTGCGGAGAGTGCGTGAAGGCTTGTCCCGTTGGATGCATCAGAGAAGCCGACTATTCCGGCGCACACAGAAACTGATATATTAAAGAGGTTGTTATGAAAAGCACTAAGCGAAATGATATTATCCTTGTTTTGATACTTGCCGTTTCAGCGATTTTAGTGTGGCTTTGTTTCAGCCTCTTTTCGCCTGAAGGCGACTATGCCGTGGTTACGGTTGACGGAACGGAAACTGCAAGATATCCTCTTTCGGAGGATAAGGAAATCCGCCTTGAAAACGGAAACGGATATAACATCCTCGTTATAAAAAACGGACAAGCCGACGTAACAGAGGCAAGCTGCCCTGACGGACTTTGCGTTGATTTCCATCCCATTTCACATGAAGGCGAAACCATAGTTTGTCTGCCTAATAAAACAGTTGTTTCGATCGAGGCAGGTGAATAATGATGAACTCAAAAACAAAAGCCGTGGCGCTTCTGGGAGTTTCTGCCGCGGCGGCCATGATACTTTCATACGTGGAAAGCTTCGTGCCCTCGGTGGTGTACGGAGTTAAAATAGGGCTTCCAAACATCGTTATAATCTACGTGCTGTATAAGCTTGGAGCCGCAAAGGCTGCAGGAGTTTCAATCGTTCGTGTGCTTCTCACAGCCATACTGTTCGGAAGCGTTATGAGCCTTTGGTACAGCCTTGCAGGCGCTGTCTTCAGCTTGCTCGTTATGGCAATACTGAAAAAAACAAAGCTGTTTTCCATCGTCGGAGTCAGCGTTGTTGGCGGTGTTGCTCATAATATGGCTCAGATATGCGTTGCTGTTCTTGTAACGGGAGTTGGCGCCATCGCCTATTATCTCCCCGCCCTTGTTGTTGGCGGAATCGTTGCAGGAATCATAATCGGGCTCGCAGGAGCAACGGTTGTTAAAAGAGTTGATATATGATAAAAAAGAGAGTTAGCGTAAACAAGCCGCTAGCTCTCTTTTCTGTTGTAATACAGCTGATGCTTCCTCACCGTCGGATGAGCTATCTTAAGCCTTCTCCTTGAGGAGAAGGCCAGGGGTTATAAATTATCATTTGGCGCATCAAATGCCGGTAGGGACCGACGTCCTCGGCGGGAACCCCCAAAACTCGTCAAGCTCGTTTCGGGGAACCCCTACGGCGGTCCGTTTCTATCGTATGATTATATCTTAAACGGACGACCAAAGGTCGCCCCTACGGGTTTGCCTGTGCCTTTCGTTTACACGTCGCAAATGCGAACTGTGTTCGCCCGCTTCCAACGTATGATTATATCTTAAACGGACGACCAAAGGTCGCCCCTACGGTGAATACCGATGAATTATCGTTTAGCCTCCTGAAGTCTACAAAAAAACCGTGGTTTTCACCACGGTTTTTATTTTTCAATTAATACATGCCGCCCATGCCGCCTGCTGCGGGAGCAGGTACCTCAGGCTCGGGCTGGTTTACAACAAGAGCCTCTGTTGTGAGAACTGTTGCTGCAACGCTTGCCGCATTCTGAAGAGCGCTACGTGTTACCTTAGCGGGATCCACGATACCGCATGCGATCATATCGCAATACTGCTCAGAATAAGCGTCAAATCCATATCCAACCTTTTCAGCTGCGCGGATGTTGTTTACAACAACGGAGCCTTCAAAGCCGGCGTTCTCGGAAATCTGACGAACGGGAGCCTCAAGAGCCTTGAGTACGATCTTAACGCCTGTCTTTTCGTCGCCTTCAACTGTTTCAAGAAGCTTTTCAACTGCGGGAATAACGTTGATGAACGCTGTGCCGCCGCCTGCTACGATGCCCTCTTCAACAGCAGCGCGTGTTGCGTTGAGAGCGTCTTCAATGCGAAGCTTCTTTTCCTTCATTTCTGTTTCTGTTGCTGCACCAACCTTGATAACTGCAACGCCGCCTGCAAGCTTTGCAAGGCGCTCCTGAAGCTTTTCGCGGTCGAAATCGCTTGTTGTTGTTTCGATGCCTGCCTTGATCTGAGCAATTCTGCCCTTGATCTCTGCGGGATCACCGAAGCCGCCAACGATGATTGTGTTGTCCTTATTAACCTTAACCTGTCTTGCCTGACCGCACTGAGCGATTGTTGCATCCTTAAGCTCAAGGCCAAGCTCGCTTGTGATAACCTCGCCGCCTGTGAGGATAGCGATATCGCGAAGCATTTCCTTACGTCTGTCGCCAAAGCCGGGAGCCTTGATCGCAACGCAGGAGAAAGTGCCGCGGAGCTTATTAAGAACGAGAGTTGTGAGTGCTTCGCCTTCAACGTCCTCTGCGATAATAACGAGCTTTCTGCCGTTCTGAACAACCTGCTCGAGAACGGGGAGAATGTCCTGAACGTTTGTGATCTTCTTGTCTGTGATGAGAACGAGAGCATCGTCCATAACAGCTTCCATCTTATCTGTGTCTGTTGCCATATAGGGAGAGAGATAACCGCGGTCGAACTGCATACCCTCTACAACCTCGCAATAGGTTTCAGCGCTCTTGGACTCTTCAACTGTGATAACGCCGTCGCTTGTAACCTTTTCCATAGCATCAGCGATAAGTGTGCCGATAACGTCGTCGCCTGCGGAAATTGTACCAACACGAGCGATATCGGAAGTTCCGTTAACCTTCTGAGCGTTAGCCATAAGAGCTTCAACAGCCTTGTTAACTGCCTTCTGGATACCCTTTCTGATGATAATGGGGTTTGCACCGGCTGCAACGTTCTTCATACCCTCGTGAATAAGAGCCTGAGCAAGAAGTGTTGCTGTTGTTGTACCGTCGCCTGCTGCATCGTTTGTCTTTGTAGCAACCTCGCGAACAAGCTGTGCGCCCATATTCTCGCTTGCATTTTCAAGCTCGATTTCCTTTGCGATCGTAACACCGTCGTTTGTGATCAGGGGTGTGCCGAACTTCTTATCGAGAACTACGTTTCTGCCCTTGGGGCCCATTGTGATCTTAACTGTATCAGCGAGCTTGTCAATACCTGCAAGAAGAGCGTTTCTTGCATCAGCTCCGTAAAGAATGTCTTTTGCCATAATAATTTTTCTCCTAATTTAATAAACTGTTATTACTCAACGATTGCAAGAATGTCTGCCTGGCGAACAACGTTGTATTCGCATCCGTCAGCCTTAACCTCTGTGCCTGCATACTTGCCAACGATAACGCGATCGCCAACCTTAACTACCATAGCGATCTCCTTGCCGTCAACTACGCCGCCGGGGCCAACTGCAACAACTTCTGCAATCTGGGGCTTCTCCTGAGCTGCGCCGGGGAGAATAATACCTGTCTTTGTTGTTTCTTCAACCTCTACCGCTTTGATAACCACGCGGTCGAAAAGGGGTCTGAGAGTCATAATGTTCCTCCTGTATTATAGTGATAAACACTTATATTTTTTACTTGTCGAATTAGCACTCAAATTAGCCGAGTGCTAAAACGATGTGTATATTCTATCACACACCCATAAAAAATCAATACCTTTTTTCAACTCTTAACATTTAGTTAACAATTATGTTTTGCAGCAGATTTTATGATAGTTGATTCGACAAACAATCGCTTACACCTCATTTCACTCACGAAAGGACAAACCCAATGGAAGCTGTTAACTCCATACTATCAGGCGTGCTCCTCCCTGCCCTGCTGATTCTCTGCGGAATATGGTTTGGCATAAAGCTGCGCTTTTTCTACGTGCTCCACCCCATAAAGCTGACGAGACGTCTTTTCGAAGCATCCGACACTGGCGGCACGTCCCCATTTCGCGCTCTGACAGTTGCACTGGCAGGCACGCTGGGCGTGGGGAACATGGCGGGAGTTGCAACGGCTATAACCGCAGGCGGAGCAGGCGCACTTTTCTGGATGTGGTTAAGTGCAATTTGCGCTATGAGCATTAAATATATTGAAGTTTGTCTTGCCCTCGAAACTCGCAAAAAAGCAAACGGCAGGTGGCGCGGCGGAGCTATGTACTACATAAAAGAAATATTCAACGGAAGGCTCGGATCTTTCCTTTCCTCCCTTTTTGCCCTCTTATGCATCGGAAATTCTCTGCTTACGGGAAATATAGTTCAGGTCAATTCCGCCGCCTCCGCCATTTCCGCCCCGCCTCTTGCAATAGGAGCTGCCATAGGCATCATCGGGATGCTGATAGCCACGGGCGGCGGCAAAAGGATATCCGACACAACTCTTTTTCTTATCCCCCTCCTTTCCATATCCTATATAATAATCTGCCTCGCCGTTATATTTAATAATATAGATAGAATTCCGCAGATTTTAGAAAAAATTGCGACGGATGCATTTTCTCTAAGATCAGCTTCGGGCGGAATTATGGGATTTACAATGCTGCGCGCCGTGCGCTATGGAGTTACCCGAGGGATTTTTTCAAACGAAGCAGGCTGCGGCACCTCGCCAACCGCTCACGCTGAAGCTGATGCGCGAAGTCCTCATCATCAGGGCTGCTTCGGAATTTTTGAGGTTTTTGCCGACACCATAGTTCTCTGCACTATGACAGGTTTTGTTATCCTCCTTGCAGGAGAATCTCACCTTGACGGGATACCTCTGACGCTTTATGCCTTCGGCACTCTCGCGGGAGAATGGGCCAAAAGGCTGGTTGCCCTCTCCGTTATGCTTTTCGCTCTGGCAACAGTTATATCTCAGGCAAGCTACGGACTGTCTGCCCTAAGCTTTCTCTCCCGCAGCAATAAAACAAAGGCTCTTTATCTAAGCCTTATACCCGTTTCATCCATTATCGGTGCAGTTATTTCATCCGATGCTATGTGGCAGATTGCAGATCTTGTTATCTCCGTGATGACCGCAATAAACCTTTTTGCCCTATCCTTTTATGTAAAACGACGAAAAACGCCTTTAGTATTTTAGTATTTTAACAAACTAAAATGTTTTTAGCAATTTATATTGCTTTGTGCTAAAGATTGTGGTATAATTTGAAAGTATTTTTTGTTCGGAAAGGAAAGACAATGACAAATATACTTTTGATTGCTACCATCGTAGTGTATATGGTATTTATGCTCTCTATTGGTGCTGTTTTTTCAAAGAAAAATAAAAGCACTGAAGATTATTACTTAGGAGGAAGAAGTCTCGGTCCCTTTGTTACAGCAATGAGCGCCGAGGCATCAGATATGTCCAGCTGGCTTCTGATGGGTCTACCCGGAGTTGCTCTCGCAACAGGCCTTGCAGATGCATTCTGGACCGCAGTTGGTCTCGCAGTTGGTACTTATCTTAACTGGCTTATCGTTGCACGCCGCCTGAGAATCTATTCAGAGGCAAACGATTCTGCAACGATCCCCGATTTCTTCTCAAACCGATTCAGAGATAAGAGCGGACTTCTTCTCGCTATCAGCGCAATCGTTATCATCGTGTTCTTCGTGCCCTACACAGGCTCAGGCTTTGCAGCTATCGCTAAGCTCTTCAATTCCCTCTTCGGCGTTGATTATCACGTTGCTCTCGTTGTTGGCGCACTGGTAGTTGTGTTCTACACAGCTCTCGGCGGATTCCTCGCAGCCTCCACAACAGACTTTGTTCAGAGTATCGTTATGACTCTTGCACTCGTCGTTGTTGTTGGCTTCGGCCTCAAAACAGCAAACGGCTTCGATGCTGTTATTGCAAACGTTAAGGACCTCCCCGGATATCTCAGCCTGACAGCTATGTACGACAGCGCAACAAATTCTGCCACAAGCTACGGCGCACTTAAGATCGCTTCTATGCTTGCATGGGGCCTTGGCTACTTCGGTATGCCCCACGTGCTTCTTCGCTTTATGGCGATCAATGACAATAAAAAGCTTAAGCTCTCCCGCAGAATCGCAACAGTTTGGGTTGTTATTTCCATGGCAGTTGCAATCTTCATCGGCGTTGTTGGCTACACGTTCGTTCGCGTTAAGGGCATCGAGCTTGCTGATACAGAGCGTATCATCATTGAGGTTTCAAGAGTTCTCGGTGATATAAACTGGCTTGGCGCAATCGTTGCAGGTCTTATCGTTTCAGGTATTCTTGCTGCAACAATGTCAACTGCAGACAGCCAGCTTCTTGCAGCAGCATCCAGCATGTCCGAAAACATCGTTCACCGCTTCATCGCAAAGAATATGAGCGAAAAGTCTTCCATGATCGTTGCAAGAGCAACTGTTCTTGCAATCTCCCTTGTTTCTCTCGTGTTCGCATGGAACCCCGCTTCAAAGGTTTTTGATATCGTTTCATTCGCATGGGCAGGCTTTGGCGCTGCGTTCGGTCCCGTTATGCTCTGTGCTCTCTTCTGGAAGAGAACAACAAAGTGGGGCGCATTTGCAGGTATGCTTGCAGGCGGCGTTACAGCAATTGTCTGGTGCTACGTTCTCAAGCCCTTCGGAGCTGAAAACGGAATCGGTATTCTCAACATCTATGAGCTTCTTCCCGCGTTTATTGTTGGTCTGGCTGCAATCATCATCGTCAGCCTCGCAACACGTAAGCCCGATAAGGAAATCACAGACGAGTTTGACCGTGTAAACGAACTTATGAAGGCTTAATCAGTTCTTAAAATCCGTTTGATTTTTCAAGCGGATTTTCTTTTTTATACAAGCCTGCACCGTTTCCGTTTTATATCACTATGCCAAATAGCCATATTCGGGATTGTGCATTGTAACCAAAAAATATTTTATCTATTGACAAATTATGTTTATGGTGTTAGAATACATACCAATAAGCCAACTAAATGCGTTTGAGCAGAAAGAGTAGGACGAAGGAAAGCCTTCAGAGAGTTGCCGTTTGGTGCGAGGCAACGGTTGAGATTTCGTCTGAAGTTCATTCTGCGAGCGGTGTGTTGAAAATCGCAGTAGACACAACGGGTGCGACCGTTATATCGCTAAGACTTTTAAGCCTATTAAGGTTTCAGCCGAGAGGTTGATACGAAAGCAGAGTGGTACCGCGATTAATTATCGTCCCTGTTTTATGCAGGGACTTTTTTATTTGTAATTTTATATCCCCGCGAGGATATCATATATTGGAGGAAAACCATGAAAAAACTTTTAGCTCTCACACTTGCACTTCTGACGTGCGCATCTATCTGTCTCGGACTCGCTTCCTGCAATAAGGCAGCTGACTTTACAGTTGGTATCTGTCAGCTTATGGAGCACGATTCTCTCGATCAGGCAACAGAAGGCTTTATCGCAGCTCTTACAGCTGAGCTTGAGGCTGCAGGCAAAACAGTTCAGTTCGACACTCAGGTTGCAGGCGGAGCTGATCTCTGCACAACAGTTATAAATGCATTCACAGCAAAGAACGTTGATCTCATTATGGCAAATGCAACTCCCGCGCTTCTTGCAGCTGCAAATGCAACTCAGTCCATCCCCGTTCTCGGCACCTCCGTTACTGACTATAACGATACGTTCAAGAATAATATTCCCGCAAACGTTTCAGGTACAAGCGACGCTGTTCCCTTCGACGAACAGGCTGAAATGATGATCGATACGCTGAACCTCGTTGAAGGCGACCTCGTTGGCGTTCTCTACTGCACAAACGAATCCAATTCTCTCATCCAGTATGAGGCAGTTAAGGCTCTCTTTGAAGCTAAGGGCATCGTTGTTAAGGCATACACATTCTCCGAAACAACAGAGCTTCAGGCTCTCGTTACAAGCGCAGCAAACGAATGCAAGGCTATCTACGTTCCCTCTGACAATACAGTTGCTCAGAACGACACTATCGTTGGCACTATCTGCACAGATAAGAACGTTCCCGTATTCACAAGCTACGGCGGAACCGTTTGCTATGCAAGCCTTGCAATCGACTACTACAAGCTTGGCGAGGAAACAGGCAAAATGGCGGCTCAGATCCTTCTCGGCGAAAAGACAGCTGAAGAAATCGAGATCGCAACTCTCACTCCCACAGTCGTTTACAACGAAGAGCTTTGTAATAAGCTTGGTATCACAGTTCCCGAAAACTGATAAATCCACACTAAGAGGTAGCACATGTACTTTTTGAACGCATTGCCCGGCGCTGTTGCAGAAGGGCTTATATGGGGATTGATGGCAATTGGCGTCTACATATCCTATAAAATTCTCGATATTGCCGATCTCACCGTCGACGGCTCTATATGCACGGGCGCATGCGTTTGTGCAGTTATGATTTCAAACGGCTGCCCCGTTTGGCTCAGTATGCTGGTTGCATTTATTGCAGGCGCTGTTGCAGGAACCGTTTCGGGCGTTTTCAATACAGCCCTCGGTATTCCCTCTATCCTTGCGGGAATTCTCACTCAGCTTATTCTCTATTCCGTAAACCTTGCCATTCTGGGAGGAAAATCCCTTATATCCCTGGTTGGCGGACAGCATAAGCTCCTTCTCAGCATGAGCAACAATCCTATGGCAATCGTTTCTGCAGGTCTGCTTATAGCAGCAACAATAATCTGCCTCTGGCTTTTCTTCTATACAGAGGTTGGTCTCACTCTTAAATCAACGGGCGATAACCCCGATATGAGCCGAGCGCAAGGTGTCAACGTCAAGCTGAATAAGGTTATCGGTCTTGCAATCGCCAACGGCATCGTTGCTCTCGCAGGCTCGCTGCTTGCTCAGTATAAGGGCTCCGCTAATATCAACGACGGCCGCGGCGCTATCGTTATTGCCCTTGCAGCTATCTTTATCGGACTTTCCGTTTCGCTTAAAATCAAGCCCAATTTCGTTGTCAGCCTTATCGGCGTTGTTGGCGGCGGCGTTGTTTACTACATCATCTATAACTGCGTTGTTCTTATGGGACTTAAGACCGACTATCTGAAAATGCTCTCCGCCATCATAGTTGTTGTGTTCCTTGCAGTTCCCTATATCAAGGGCGAATATTTCCGCCGTCAGAAATCTGTTATCAGCAAGGGAGGAAATGAAAATGCTTAAGATCACAAATCTTGAAAAAACCTTCAATGCCGGAACAATAAATGCAAAAACAGCTCTCTGCGGACTTGATTTAGAGCTGAAAGACGGAGATTTCGTTACAGTTATCGGAGGAAACGGAGCAGGAAAATCAACGCTTCTCAACGCAATTGCAGGCGTTTGGAAGCCCGACTTCGGTACAATAGAAATCGACGGCGTTGACGTTACAAATATGCCCGAGCATAAAAGAGCAAAATTTTTGGGAAGAGTTTTTCAGGATCCTATGAAGGGCACAGCTCCCGATATGGAAATAGATGAAAACCTCTCAATTGCTGCCCGCCGCGGCACAAAGAGAAAGCTTCTCTGGGGAATCAGACGCGGCGAAAGAGAGCGCTATTCCGCTCTTCTGAAGGACCTTGACCTTGGACTTGAAACAAGACTTTCCACAAAGGTCGGTCTTCTCTCAGGCGGTCAGCGACAGGCTGTTACTCTTCTTATGGCAACCCTTAACCGCCCGAAGCTGCTGCTACTCGACGAGCACACGGCTGCGCTTGATCCCAAGACTGCCGAAAAGGTTCTTGAGATCACAGACAAGATAGTTAACAAAAACCGCATCACCACTCTGATGATAACGCATAATATGCGCGATGCCATCGAGCACGGAAACCGCCTTATTATGATGCACGAGGGAAAGATCATCATCGACGTTGAAGGTGAGGAAAAGAAAAAGCTCACCGTTGAAGACCTTCTTGCACTGTTCACAAAGGCAAGCGGCAAAGAGTTTGCAAACGACAGAGCAATACTTTCATAAAGAACAAAACTTGCAGAATTAATTCTGCAAGTTTTTTGTTTCATATTGGAGGCTAAACAATAATTTAGCGGTGAAATGTTGTTTGATATTTGTAGGGGACTGCGCCCTTGACGAGAACCCCTACGACGTCCCGTATTCAACGAAAACAAAACGTATGTTTATGTTAGACGCGGGCGAACACAGTTCTCCCCTACGGGTTGGGTGCGATTTCACCTATCTCGTAGGGGCGTTCTTTGAACGCCCGCATAAACAGACCATGCATTTAGAACGGGATGTCGAGGGCGCCATCCCCTACCGATAATTTACCACCATATTACCTCAAAAAAATCTTAAAGATACTCTCTGATATCAATAGCCAATCTTTCCTCAAGATTAATAAGGCGCTTGGTTATATCCTTTGTGAATTCGTCTGCCGCCTTATATTCGTTCAGATATTTGTTGAGAGATTTCACCCCCATATTGCATCCGTCCGTCATAAGATCTGCGATAGTTTCGTCTGTATCATTAATGCCTAACTTAAAATTAGTCTTTAATTCCGACATTCCCTTTGCGATAAGATTGGGCTCCTTTCCCTCGTCGTCAAAACGAGAAAGCTGCTCTTTAATTTCCAAATCAAGCTTTTCGTGCTCCTTTTTGCACTGATAAAGATATTTTCTCAGCCTTTCGCTTTTTGCGTGAGGAAGCACGTCGTCAATTGACGCAACTCCCATTTTAACTCCTGCATCACATTCGCGAAGCAGCTTTATTGTGTCCTGCTCTATCATTTGGATCCTCCTTTGTTTTTTCTCTCATAGTGTTTCCAATTGTTAAAATAATATTTATCTCCCGACCTTTCGCCTTGACAGAAATAATGATATTTGCTAAAATTAGATATCTTTCAAAATGGAGGATCTTTTATGAAAAGAATCACAAGCTTTTCCGTTGACCACGATTTCATCGTGCCCGGCTTCTACGTTTCTCGCCGCGACGGAGACGTTAATACATACGACCTTAGAACTCGCCGACCTAACTGCGACTGTTATATGGACAACCTGACAATGCACTCCGTTGAGCATATGCTGGCAACCTTCCTCCGCAACTCCGAATACGCCGACCGCGTTATCTATTTCGGACCTATGGGCTGCCAGACAGGCTTCTACCTCCTTATGCGCAACGTAAGCGACAGCGAAGCTTATGCCCTCACAAAGAAGGTGCTCCGCCAGACGATCGACCACGAGGGAGAAATGTTCGGCGCTGAGCGCAAGGAATGTGGAAACTATAAAAATCTTGATCTTGCAAGCGCAAAAAAGGAATGTGAAGCATATCTCTCAGCTCTCATTTTGCGCGAAGAAATGAAAGGCGAGGATTTTTCCTATGACAAAAATTGAAAAAATCGGCGTTATCGCCGCAATGCAGATAGAAATAGACGCTCTCAAGGAGCGACTTAAAAACAGCGAAACAACCACCATCAGCGGTATTGACTACGTTCAGGGTGAGCTTCACGGCAAAAAGGTTATCGCAGCTAAATGCGGAATCGGCAAGGTTTTTGCAGCCATCTGCGCACAGACTATGATCACTCATTTTTCTCCCGACTGCATCATCAATACAGGCGTTGCAGGAGCGCTCAACCCCGAATTGCATATCTGCGATATCGTTGTTGGCGAAAAAACAGTTCAGCACGATATGGACACCTCTCCTATCGGCGACCCCGTTGGTCTCGTTTCCGGCATCAACGTTGTATTCTTTGAAAACGATGGCCACGTTGCCGACGTTATTTGCGAAAGCGCAGAAAGACTTCAGTTCGCTCACAGACGAGGAATAATCGCCTGCGGCGATCAGTTCGTTGCAGATAAGGCTGTGAAGGATAAGATCGTTGAGAATTTTGCGGCTGACGCTTGCGAAATGGAATCTGCCGCAATGGCACAGGCTTGCTATATCAACAACGTTCCCTTCGGAGTTATCCGCGCAATTTCCGACGGAGCTGACGACGGCGCAAATATGGACTATCCCACGTTTGCAAAGATTGCCGCCGAAAAGGGCATCGCTCTGACAGACGAATTTATTAAAAGCATCTAAGCTAAAATGCCACCGAGCCATCGGTGGCATTTTTTGTTTGCTACTTTTTTCTCTTTTGCATAAAAATCGGCAAATGGACTAAAACTAAGTTCAAATCAAAGAAAGGACTTTGTTTTATGAAAAAAATAATTTCTGTCATACTTTGCCTTGTGTTATGCATGGCACCACTTTCCTCCTGCCGCCGTAACACAGCAGAGACTAACGACAAAACAACGCTGAAGGTTGCCGTTCTGGAATCTGCATACGGAAGCGAAATGTGGAAAAAGGTTTGCGATGAGTTTGAAAAGGTCGTAGGCGACGTAAACGTTCAGCTGACAGCCGAGAAAAATCTTGAGGACGTTATCGGAAGCAAAATGAAGAGCGGGGATTATCCAGACGTTGTTCATCTTGCAACGGGTCGAGAAGCCGGACTGACCGAAACTATGATAAAGGAAGGCGCCCTCACCGACCTGTCCGACGTGCTTGATATGAAAATTCCCGGAGAGGATACAAAGGTTTCGGAGAAGATCATCCCCGGATTTACTGACACCCTTGCAACCAATCCATATAAAAACCAAAAGACCTATCTTGCTCCCATGTTTTACAGCCCCTGCGGACTTTTCTACAACGCCGATCTGCTGAGCCAATACGGCTGGTCTCTCCCTACAACGTGGGACGAAATGTGGCAGCTGGGCGATAAGGCAAAGGAAAAGGGAATCTATCTATTCACATATCCCACCGCAGGATATTTCGATTCCTTCGTTTATTCCCTCCTTGCCTCAGCAGGCGGTCCCGACTTCTATAACGACGTTATGAACTACTCCGAGGGCATCTGGGACACACCCGAAGCTCAGCGCGTTCTTGAAATCGTTGCAAAGCTAAAGGACTACACCGAGCCCACCACCGTTGCCAACTCCACTCCCGACAATTTCCTGAAAAATCAGCAGCTTGTGCTTGACAACAAGGCTATATTTATGCCCAACGGAACCTGGGTAGTTGGAGAAATGGCTGATGCGCCCAGAGCCGAGGGCTTTGAATGGGGCTTCTGCGCCGTTCCTGCAATAGAGAGCGAAAGATACAGCTTCACCTTCTTTGAACAATGCTGGATACCTCAGGAGGCTAAAAACAAAGAAGCCGCAAGAGAATTCGTTGCTTTCCTCTATTCCGATAAGGCTGCGGAAATTTTCGCTCAGTACGGCGCAGTTCAGCCCATCGGCAATATGGCTGATAAGCTCTCAGAGGAAAACAAGCTTTTTTATTCCATTTATGAAAACGGAGCAAAGGCAGTTATGGGCGGATTTGCCGCAACAGAGGCAGTTGAAGGCGTCAGCATATACAACGCTCTTTTCGATTCTATCAACAGTATTATGACGGGAGACAAAACTGTTTCCCAATGGAAGAGCGAGCTTGCGGAGGTTTCTGACAAGCTGAGAGAAAATCTTAAATGAAAACCTCAAAAAGCTTTATCCTTTTCTCCGTTGCACCCGCTTTGTTGCTGTTTCTCATATTTATGATCTATCCCACCATAAGCGTTTTCGTTATGTCTTTATACAAATGGGGAGGATATTCTGCAACAAAGACCTTCATCGGCTTAGATAATTTCAGAAAGCTTTTTGAGGACTCCCGCTTTATAGGAAGCTTCAAAAATTCCGTTCTCCTGCTTCTCCTTGTCAGCTCTGTAACCCTTATTCTCGCCCTATGGTGCGCAAACGCCTTAACAAGAGAACGCCTGCGCGCTAAAAGCCTTTTCAGAATTATATTCTATATTCCAAACATTCTATCCGCCGTTGTTATCGCCGCAATATTTTCCGCAATTTACGATCCCTCACGGGGACTTGCAAATTCAATACTCACTTTCCTTGGAATGCCGCCTGTTATGTGGCTGGGAAACAGAAGCATCGTTATATACAGCGTTGCTCTCGCTATGATCTGGCAGGCAACGGGATATTATATGGTTATGTATATGTCCTCGATATCGGCCATTCCCGAAAGCTTATACGAGGCAGCCGATATTGAAGGGGCAAAGCGAAAAACAAAATTTTTCTCGGTTACTCTCCCTCTCATATGGACAAACGTGCGCACAACGCTGACCTTTTTTATCATCAGCTCCATAAATATAAGCTTTCTTTTGGTGCGCGCCATGACGGGAGGCGGTCCTGACGGCGCAAGCGAGGTTTTCCTCAGCTATATGTACAATCAGGCATACACCAACTCCTCCTACGGATATGGAATGGCAATCGGCGTCGTTGTTTTCCTCTTCTCCTTTGCTTTGTCTGCTCTGGTCAATCTCATAACCAAAAGAGAATATATTGAAATGTAAAGTGTTGTTATGAAGCTATATAAATTTTTTATATATTTCGTTCTTATCATTCTGGCAATCAGCGTTGCTGTTCCTGTGCTTTGGGTTTTCGCGGCATCTCTGAAGCAAAATGCGGAATTTTATGATAGCCCCTGGAAGCTGCCCGCGCGTCTGTATTTCCAAAACTTCGTCGACGCCTGGAAAAGCGCAAATATGGGAGCCTATTTTCTTAATTCCGTTCTTGTAACCCTGATGGCTCTTGCGATCCTTCTCATAGCGGCTATCCCTGCCGCCTATGCACTTTCCCGCTTTGATTTCCGCGGAAGAGGCTTTATAAAGGCCTTATTTATGGGCGGACTTTTCATAAACGTAAGCTATATCGTTGTCCCTATATTCCTTATGCTTGTGGGGCTAAACAAAAGCCTTGGAGTAACTTTTTTCCTCAACAACCATTTCATTCTCGCCTTGGTTTATGCAGCAACCGCACTGCCCTTCACTATATATCTCCTGCAAAGCTATTTTGCAACCCTTCCGAGAGCATACGAGGAGGCAGCTTACGTTGACGGTGCATCCTCTGCAAAAACCATGCTCACCATTATGGTGCCTATGGCGCGACCGGGTATTATAACGGTTATTTTGTTCAACTTTCTTTCCTTCTGGAACGAATATATTATCGCCCTGACCTTTATGACAAACGACACAATGAAAACTCTGCCCGTCGGACTGATGAATCTTATGAAAGCGCAAAACGCTGCAGCTCAGTACGGCAGAATGTATGCAGGACTTGTTATCGTTATGCTGCCAACGCTGATAATTTATATCCTCGTTCAGAAAAAGCTCACAGAGGGGCTCAGCGTTGGAGGTATAAAGGGATAAAAGCGCCCTAAGCTGCGCCATTTGATTGACAATAAGAGCCAAAGGATATATAATTAATCTAAGATCAGACTTAAGAGGTGCGATAATGGCAAGATTGAATATACAGTTTGAAAGTAAAGCTCTCGGCAAAAAAACAGGAATCAACGTTGTTGTTCCTGAAAAGAAATATGACGTAGAATATAAATGTCTCTATCTCCTTCACGGTCTGGGAGACGACGAAAACGCCTGGCTTGAGCGCTCGGGCATTGAAAAATATGCTGAGGAATACGGCATCGTTGTGGTTATGCCAACAGGTGAGCAAAGCTTTTATGCCAATATGAAAAAGGGGCTCGATTTCTACAACTACGTTGCCCTTGAGCTTCCTCGGTTCATCGAAAACACCTTCAACGTTTCCAAAAAGCGCGAAAACAAGTTCATCGCAGGTCTTTCTATGGGAGGCTACGGCGCCCTTAAGATCGGCCTCAGAGAATGTGGAAAATTTGCTGCCATTGGCTCTCTCTCCCCTTGCGGAGATATTGCCAAGCTTGAGGGCTTCGACGGATATCTTGAAAAGGTTTTTGGCGACGATATCATTGTTCCCGAGGAGGATGACATCCTCTGCCTTGCAAAAAAGGCTGAATCGGACCCTCTCCGCCCTCGCATATATCTTGCCATCGGCTTGCAGGATTTTCTCTATGAAAACAACAAGCCCCTGCGCGCCCTGCTTGAAAGCAGCCGCTTTGACTACACCTATCGCGAAGCGGCAGGATATCACAACTGGGTGTTCTGGGATGAATATATCAAGCACGTTCTTAAATGGATGCTTGGCTAATATGACAGCAAAAAACCACCGCATTTGCGGTGGTTTTTCTGTTAATAGACCTATTAAATCGTCCATTCTTTTGTAATAATTCTAACCTTAAGATAAAGAAGGTCCGCGGGGGTTATGCTGCCGTTATGGTCTACGTCGGCTGCTTCAAGCTCTGCTTCCGTAGGAGTTACAAGCTTCTTCAAGAACAACTTCATCTGGAAGACATCCTTTAGAGTTACGTCTTCATCTCCGTCTATGTCGCCGCGCATATTGGAGATCATCTTGGCATAGAGCGCCGTATCACCTGAAACTGTCATTTCATTTATGGGCTCGCCGATGAACTCCTCATTGTCGTACCAGCCGCCGAAGGTGTATCCCTCCGCCTCAAGCGCGGGCAACTCTACCTTGTTGCCTACGATGGCACAAATATCTGCGGGCGCCTCACCATATGCAGAAACAAAGGAAACTGTTGCCTCCTTAACGTCCTTCTTTTGCACAAGTCTCACCTGAACACGCTCAACGTAGTTATACTCAGTCTCGCTTCCTGCACACGCTCCGTCAGACTTCCATGAGGTCCAGCCTGAGTTGCTTCTGTATGCACGGTACTGAACGCTGAAGTGATCTGCAAGATTTCCTGTCAGGCGGGCGCTGAATCCTGTGAACTTTTTGCCGCTTGAAAGCTTTGCCAGCTCTCCTCCGCTTACGTATTCAGAGGTTTTGCCTCTTCCTGCAACAGCATATTCAATAGTGCCGTCAAGTTTGCTGCCGATAAGCTCCATGCTCAGCCCCGTCATATTTGAGGAATGATAGGTAATTGAGCCGCCGCTGTATGCCACGTCCATACCATTAGTTCCATCATACGTGCTATACATAAGCACAGGATGATATTTACCGTATGCTGTTTCAAGATACTGATTTCTTGCTCTCAGCCATTTGTAAAGCTCGTTTGTTGTATAGTCAAGCTTTTCTCTGGACGTGCCCTGGAAAATTTGCTCAACTGTAAATGAATTGTTATGGAAAACAACTCCATACTTATCATAGTTTCTGATAAGAGAAGGCATCAGAAGAGCCTGATAATCCTGAAACATCTTGATGACCTTATCTGTGTTAAATGCATCTCGGATAGTTTCCTCATACATTTCATTTACGCGCTGAACAAACTCAGGGTGGCGGAAAAGCATCTTGAACCACTCAACGCGGTTTTTATCAGTTGTGTCTGTAATATTCTTAAAATAATCGGAATTAGCTGACTGATCATAGTTTGTTCCCCAGCCCATAGTTCTGTCGTAGTCCCACAGAGGACCGCAATGGAGCTTATCGCCTGGTCCGTCAAGGTAGAAAAACGTACTTGAATACGTAGCATCAACCTCCATGGAAAGCTCTGTGATGAAATAATAGCGGATGAAGGAATCAACGTCGATCATAGACTCGATAGTTTCCCAATCTGCATCCTCGCTATACAATTCAGCCTCAAGTGTGTTGATGAAGTTTTCCGTATACGCCATGACTGCTGCCGTCATTTCAGCCTCGGCAGGATCCTCAAAATCGGTATTATATTCCTTATAAACAAAGGGCTTGCCCGTTGTAGAGCTACAGAAATATATTTCATCGTCAAATCTATCAGGCTGATTTGCTCCATCCATTTCAAGAAGAACTCCATAATCGGAATCAATATCGATTCGGCTGCTGCCAAGCTCAACCTTTTCGCAAAGCTGATAAACTCCGTGATAGTCGCCGTTGATATAAAGATTTACAAAAACAGATTCAACAACGTAGGGAATGCCGATCTCCTTACCAAGATCAAATATTACCTTGTTACGAACAAATGTGCCGTCAAAATAGTTGGCAAGAAGGATCCACTTCTTTGCCTTTCCCATTTCAAAAAGATCAACCTTGGAATCAAACTTTATCTGAAATGATCGTTTGTCAACTCCCCAGGTGGTGTTACCACGGGTCTTAAGCTCAATATTGGATTTTTTCAGATTATGGGCTGTATTCTCAGCTCCTGTGATCTTAGCCTCTCCTGAAATCTTAGCATCCTTATCCTTATAGATAGTATCATAAATGCTTTCGAATGTGCTGATATTCAACGTTGGCAGATCCTGGCTTGTCTGCACAATGCCTGCAGAAACTCTTTCCTGATTATCAACCGCTCCTACGCTTGAAACAAGCGGCAAAAGCGAAGCAATTATAATCAAGAAGGAAACAAGGATTTTTAAATGCTTTTTCATAATGATTCCGTCCTTTTATAAATTATACTATAATTATAATGCTTTTCCATAAATTTGTCAAATCGGCTTGTGTAAAAGAAGCGAATATTAATATACAAAAAACGGCTTGGAAAACCAAGCCGTTTTACATATTTACTGCTGCATCTGCTGCTTTACCATTGCGATATTCTGCTCGTGCTCCGCCTGAGTTGAGGCAAAATAAGTTACACCGCCAACTCCTGCAACGAAGAAATAATAATCTGACTCCGTGGGATAAAGCGCATATCTGATAGCACTGGCACTGGGGTTTGCAATAGCTCCGGGAATAAGTCCGTTATACTTATATGAATTATAGGGGCTATCATAGTTTCTGATCTCGTCTGCCGTGATGCTTTCGGGACGGACACCGTTATTTGCAAGCTGAAGCGCATAAACCGTTGTTGCATCGCTTTCAAGCTTGGGGAAACGATCGGGGCTTTTGAGACGATTATGGAATACGGATGAAACGTATCTGTAATCTGCCGCTGTTCCCGCTTCCTTTTCAATAAGGGATGCTATGGTTATAATCTGGTCAACGCTCATTCCAAGCTCTGATGCCTTCTCGCGATAAGCCTGCGCAAAAACGTCGTCAAAGCGGGCAAGAAGCTTATTTATAACAGTTATCTCGGAGGAGCTGTTATAAAACTCGTAGGTGTCGGGGAAGAGATATCCCTCAAGACGATAATGTCTGCCGGGATTCTCGGGAATCTCCTTAACAAACCAATAATCGAAATCATAGTTGTTGATAACGTCGATATATTTATCTCTCTCTCCTATGCCGTAGGAAACCATAAGCGAGATTATCTCATCCACCGTATATCCCTCGGGAATAGTTATCCAGCTGGTTCCCACAACGGGCTGAGGCTTAAATGCCGCACGGAGCTTATCATAGCTCATTGATGGTGAAACACTATAATCTCCTGCAATAAATCCTTCCGTATCCTTCTTGAGATTTCCGTACATGGTGAAAAGTCCGGGGAAGGAAATAATGCTGTTGTCATGGAGAATATTTCCTATATCCGATAGGCTGGCATCCTCGGGAATGGTTACGTCAATAACCTCGTCGCTCTTTACAAGAGCAAACATATCGTTGCCAACGCGGATAATAATGATTGAAAGGAATATTGCAACAACAAATATAGCGGCAATATAGATAAGCGCTTTAACTGCGCTGCTCATCATCTCAGCTCCCGCCTTGGAGAGCGTTGTTTTCTTTTTGCCTGACTCGTCCGCCTGAATACTTGCCGTGCTTGCTGTGGGGCTTTCCACCTCAAGAGCAGGAGGGGGTGTTACAGGCTGCTGTGCCGCAGGGTTCTGTGCCACGGGTCGCTGTGCCGCAGGGGTCTGCGCTGTCGGACGGGGAGCCACAGGTCTCTGACCATTAGGAGCCGCCTGACGCTGAGGATTTCTATTTTCAGGGATATTATTTTCCATATATCATAACCAACCTTTCGCTCGAAATGATCTCTTACTGAACAACAGTTAAAATCACAAAGAAAACTGCCAGAATAACAAACGTTGGAGACAAAACCGACTGAACTATATAGGGCAATTCATTTTCCTTGCGACGACGCACCAGAGGGGCTGCCTCGTTTGCATAAGCCCTGTCGCTGTAAAGGCTTTCCGCCTTCATAAAGAAAAGGAATGCGAAAACAAGCATCAGAGTTACCACAACGAACATTACAAGTCCCATGCCGCTTCCGCTTTTTGCGGCTATCTTGTAAAGATAGGGCTCGAGGAAGAGAACGAAAATGTTATTGAGCATATGTACAAGCATTGACGAAAAAATCGAGCTTGAAACAGATGCTGTCAATGAAAGCACGATTCCCGTAAAAAAATATATCGGGAACTTCACAAAATCTGTGTGAAGCATGGCAAACATGATCGCACTCATTATAACACCTGTGAAGGAGCCATAAATGTTATATTCTGCCGAAATGATTCCGCGGCAAAGAAATTCTTCAAGCACCGCAGGAACAATGGCAAGGCTTACAGCCGCATAGATTGCGCCTCCCGCCTCGCTTATTGTATAAGACATATAAGACGTTGCCGCCTCAGAAAAGGACGTTGGAAACAATCTGTACATGATAAGATTAAGCGCCATGCTTCCGAAAACAAGAAAAGCAAGAGAATAAACCGTCATTGTCAAATGTCTTGCAGGGATAAAACGAAGGCGCAATCTTTTTGTATATTCATGTCCGCGAAGCAGACAGAAGAAAACTGACGGAACGCCTATTATAATAAGCTGGAGCACCGTTATTGTGAGCATAGGGCTCGCTCCGCCTGAAACCGATGATATATCAACAAATCCGGCAGCACAGGTCAATGCCATTATTATAATGACAAGGGCAGGCGCCGCATGTATTCCTTTAACTTTCAAGTGGGATCCTCACATTCTTTTCGGTCAACATTATATCAACCTTGTAATCAAAATGCCCTTTAGGCACGTCGGGAACAATAAAATCGCTATATACAACTCCCGCCTTGCATCCTTTGAAATGCATAAGAAATCTGTCGTAATACCCGCCGCCATATCCAATCCTATATCCTCGCCTGTCGTAAATAAGTCCGGGCACAAAGCAAACAGCAGTTGCCTTATCCTCCATATCATAAACGGGAGCGGATGCGGGCGGCGCAAGAATACCGTATGCATCAGGGGCAAGCTCTGAAAGCGACGAAACAAAATGATATTTCATAGTGTGGCTTTCAACATCGCATCTGGGGAAAAGCACTCTCTTCCCTTTGGCAAATGCCGCCTCGGCTATTGGCATAACGTCAATTTCATATTTTGTGGGAGCATACAGAAGAACGTATTCCGCAAAGCGAAATGATGCCATATTGATGGCATTTTTGCATATTGCAGAATCTCTCGCCGCCTTTTCAGGAGGCGGCAGCTCTCTTCTCTTTTCTCTGAATTGAGCCCGAAGCTCCTTCTTCAGACCAGCGATTCTTTCTGCTCGGCTTTTCATAAAAGGATTGACGCCGCAATTTCTTTTGCTGTGTCTTCTCCCTTGAGAAGACCGATGATAAGAAGCGCAAACTGAGCAGCACTTCCCATAGCTCTTCCGCAAACAACGTTTCCGTCGCGCACGGCAGGAGCATCGACCACCTCGGAACCAAGGAGATATTTTTCAAAGCCGGGATAGCAAACTGCCTTTTTACCTTCAAGAAATCCGCGCTTTCCAAGGACCATGGGCGCAGCGCAGATAGCCGCAACAGGTGTGTCATTTTCCTTTGCATATGCAAGGAAGGCTTCAACCGTTTCGCTGTTATCAAGATTTGTGCTTCCGGGCATTCCTCCGGGAAGAATAACCATTTCAGCACCCTTATCATTAAGCATCTCAAGCGCCTCAGCCTCGCTGATATCAGCTTCAACCATAATGCCGTGAGCGCCGCAAACTGTCTTTGCACCAATGCCAACTGTCAGAACGTCAATTTTTGCACGGCGAAGAAGGTCAACGGGAGTGAGCGCCTCGATTTCCTCAAAGCCCTCTGCCAAAAACAAATATACCATAACTTTTTCTCCTTAGTTATCTATCATATTGATAAGGATATCCGAAATCTCTTCCTTTGATTTCTGCACTCCGTCAGGAGCGCAGTTGATAACGCTCCAGCCCCATTTCTCTGCCGTGTACATCGCTGCATCATAGCACTTTTTCAGATATTCGGCATCCTTTTCGTGAATATCCTTGACAGCGCCTGTTTCGTTGCAGCGCTCCTCGACCTTTTTGGAGCTGAACGTCTGAGGCATTTCAAGAAAAATAACCTTATCGGGAGCGGGAAGCCCCAGCTTGCCAAATTCAAAATCGCAAAGCCAAGAAAGGAATTCGTCCCATTCAGCCTCCTCAAGCTTTGAAAGCTGATGATAAGCATTTGAGGTTGTATATCTGGTGGAAATAACAACTGTGTCAGGATCGAGATAATCCTTTTTCCAGTCAGTTACGTAGCTGACGTATCTGTCTGAAGCAAAAAGCATGGACGCGGCATAGCCGTTAGTGTCGGATGCCTTATCGCCAAGCTGTCCTGAGAGATACATCTCAACAAGGGTGCATCCGGGAGTTCCATAGCAAGGGAATCCCAGCACGCGAACCTTCTTTCCTATGCCCTCGTAATATTTACGAAGCAACTCTCCCTGCGTTGATTTTCCTGAGCCGTCAAGGCCCTCTATAACTATAAATTTACCCATAATAATTTTGCGGGACGCCGTAGGCGCCGTCCCCTACCTTTTCTCTTTTCACTTAATTGGGGTCTTCATCGCGAAGCACCATTTCCATAAACTCCTGCTTTGAAATAAGGAGCTGACGGGGCTTCTGACCTTCAGGTGCGCTGACGTAGCCAAGCTCTTCAAGTCGGTCGATGATCTTCGCCGCTCTTCCGTAGCCGATGGAAAGACGACGCTGAAGAAGTGATGTTGAAATCTTTCCGCTTTCAAAAGCAACGTCCAATGCCTGACGAACGAGGGGGTCGCCATCGCCGTCTCCGCCGTCGGAAACAGCTCCGCCGGAGCCCTTCTTTGCACCGCACATGGCTGCCGCTGCTTCGATCTCCTTCATGATCTCATCTCCCTTTGCATTTTCATCTGCAACGTTATGAGACTTAATAAATGAAACGACCTCGTCAACCTCGCGGTCAGAAACAAATGCACCCTGCACTCGCATGGGCTTTGCAGATCCAACGGGGCTATAAAGCATATCACCGCGGCCTATAAGGTTTTCAGCACCGCTGCGGTCGATAATAGTTCTTGAGTCTACCTGAGAAGCAACTGTACAAGCAATACGAGAGGGGATATTCGCTTTGATAACACCCGTGATAACGTCAACTGAAGGACGCTGTGTACCGATAATAAGGTGCATACCTGCAGCTCTTGCCTTTGCTGCAAGACGGGCAATTGAGGTTTCAACGTCGTCGGGAGCAGTTGACATAAGGTCTGCCAGCTCGTCAATAACGATAACTATCTGGGGCATATATTCATAATCGGGATCGTTCTTTGTGATCTCGTTATAGGATGCAATATCGCGAACGCCAACAGCCTCAATTAGACCGAAGCGTCGTTCCATTTCGTTAACAGCCCAATTGAGAGAGCCTGCTGCCTTCTTGGGATCGCTCACAACGGGAACGAGAAGATGGGGCAGACCGTTATAAATATTAAACTCAACTTTTTTGGGGTCGATAAGCATCAGCTTCACCTCGTCGGGAGAAGCCTTATAGAGCATTGAAACAAGAAGACAGTTGATACAAACTGATTTACCCATACCCGTTGCACCTGCAATAAGAAGGTGGGGCATCTTCTTGATGTCCATAAACACAGGCTCACCGCCAACGTTTTTACCAAGAGCAGTTGAAATCTTACTTGCGTTTTCGCTGAATTCTTTGGTTTCAATAAGAGAGCGCAGATAAACCGTTTCCGCAACCTTATTGGGAACCTCAATACCAACAGCTGCCTTGCCGGGAATGGGGGCTTCTATTCTGACACCTGTTGTTGCAAGGTTAAGCGCAATATCGTCCACGAGATTTGCAATAGAGCGAACTCTTGTGCCTGCCTCGGGAAGAAGCTCGTATCTTGTGATCGTGGGTCCTCTTGAAACGCCAACAATCTTTGTTTTAACGTTAAAACTGCCAAGAACGCGAACCAGCTTTGCCGCGTTGTCGTGAAGCTCTCCTCTGATATCGCCCGTTTTATTTCCCTTGTCCTCAGAAAGAAGATCGATAGGAGGAAATTTATATTCAGGCTTGGGGATTTCAATTGCAACCTGCTCAACGCTTGTGATCTCGCCTTCGTCGCTTCGCTCAACGCTAAGGCCCTCGCCCTTGTCGTTTTCGCGACCGAGATATGCATCTGCAAGCTGATCGAGAATGGCTGCAGAATCAGCGGAAACTCCGCTTGCCTCAGGCTTTATTTCCTCAGACTTAGCTACGGGAGCCGTTTCCGCCTTGGGCTTTCCGGCACCCTCAAAGAACGCCTCCTCAGCCGCAATCTCCTCGGGAGACTTGCCGCTTCTTGTTCTCTCTAAAACCTCATTGAAAATCGCCGCATCAAGATCAACAGGCTCGCTCGGCGCCTCCTCGGGCTCGTTGGCGGGAGGAAGAATCTCCTCGGGGATTTCAACGTCAACGGGAACGTCCGTATCAAACTTAGCCTTTCTCTTGGGAGCAGGCTCTGCTTTTTCAACCTTAACTCGCTCCGCCTGCTTTGCCTCGTATGCCTCGGCAATAGCATCCGGATCTCTGAAATGGAGGGGCTCGTCCAGCATTTCCTCAGCTCTTCGCTGAGCCGCCTCCTCACGCTTTGTTTTTATCTTATATGCGATGTAAACGTAAATATACTTAGGAGTCAGTCCAAGCATAAGAAGAACTGACAATATAAGAAATGCAACTATAAGAACGTAGGACCCTGCCTCCTTGAAGCAAAGCAGGAACAGCTCTCCTATAAGTCCGCCAATGAATCCTCCTCCTGAAAGCTCAGTTCCGTTTTTGAAAAGAACTGCGGGCGAAAAGGTTCCGGAGGGAGAAAGAAGCTGCAAAAGCGCTCCGAGAAGCAACAGAGAAATTCCCGCGAACGTGTATCGCATTCCGCTTGTAACGTCTGTTTTTTCCGTCAATCCAAGAATGGCAGATGCAAGAAGAAAAACGGGAAGCACAAATGCCGAGGCTGAAAAAAGGCCTGTCAGCGTGCTGTATATAAATCCGTTGATAATTCCGGGGTCCTCTCCTCCGCCCGTGAAATAGCAAACTATAAGAAAGATCGCCGCAACAATAAGTATATAGGGCAGAACCTGAGTTACAAAAAAGCTGCGACGCTCAGCCTTGCGCTCCTCAAGCCTCATCTGCTCAGCGCGGGCAGAGCTCTTCTGAGCATTGGACTTGGAAGAATTAGACTTTGTCTGAGCCTTCTTCGCCTGAGAATTTTTAGGGGATGATGCTTTTGTTTTTTTCTTAGTTGTGTTGTTCGGCATGAAAAACCGCACCTTTCTTTTTTATGTCAAGCCGTATAAGGCAAAATTTCGGTGGAATAATAAAACTACTTCATATTATAATACCACAAAAATCCTCTAAATACAAGAACTGAGGAAAATTCTTTGATCAAAGGAGGCAAATCATGGTGATAAAAATAGAAAAAGCAGCTAAAATAAAGCTTGGATGGGCAATAATTGCCGCCTGCCTTGCAGGACTTTTGAACGGCTTTCTCGGAGCCGGCTCGGGAGTTGTGCTGATGTTTGCCATCGCTGCACTTAACTCAGACAAAAACGATAATGCTGCGCGGGATAATTTCGCAACGATTATTGCATCGGTTTTGCCCATATCACTCGTCAGCACGATCATCTATATCAAAAACGGAACGATAAACGAGAACGTCATCAATCGCTTCGCCCTTCCCGCCGTTGCAGGAGGATTTATCGGCGCGTTTTTAACCGATAAGCTTGATGCAAAAATCCTGAGGCTTATTTTCGCCGTTGTTGTCATCATCGCAGGATTTAATATGATAAGGTGAACTGCTTTATTCTAAAAACACATCTGATGTGATGCTATTTTGATCAAAACAAGGGTAAAAAAATATTTTTGAAAAAATTCAAAAAATGTGTTGACAAATGAAAAATGGTTTGCTATAATAACAAAGTCGTCAGGAAGACGGCGACAAAATGGAAGCATAGCTCAGTTGGGAGAGCATCTGCCTTACAAGCAGAGGGTCATAGGTTCGAGCCCTATTGTTTCCACCATTTTGGCCCGGTAGCTCAGTTGGTTAGAGCGCTAGCCTGTCACGCTAGAGGTCAGGGGTTCGAGCCCCCTTCGGGTCGCCACTTCTTTTATAAGAAGTTCGCCTCTGTAGCTCAGTTGGTAGAGCAGGAGACTGAAAATCTCCG
>JAZORY010000042.1:0-7674 GCA_045656825.1 Candidatus Avispirillum sp. | reverse complement strand
TTAACGACCCTCTTATTGACTGTAAGTCATGTAAGATGCGTCACAGAGCGGATAAGCTTATTGAAGAATGGGCAAAAGAAAACGGCAAAGAAGTTAAAGTTGAAGGTATGACAAACGATGAAATGTCAGCTTTTATTGCAGAAAATAATGTAGCTTGTTCAGGTTGCGGTAAGACAGAATTTACACCTATCCGTAAGTTCAATATGATGTTTAAGACATTCCAGGGCGTAACAGAGGATTCCTCCACAGAGATCTACCTCCGTCCCGAAACAGCACAGGGTATCTTTGTTAACTTCAAGAATATCCAGAGAACAACAAGAAAGAAGCTCCCCTTCGGCGTTTGCCAGGTAGGTAAATCTTTCAGAAACGAGATCACACCCGGTAACTTCATTTTCAGAATCCGCGAGTTTGAGCAGATGGAGCTTGAATTCTTCTGCAAGCCCGGCGAGGACCTTGAATGGTTCGCATTCTGGAAGGAATACTGCCATCAGTTCCTTCTTAATCTTGGTATGGCTGATGAAAACCTTAAGCTTCGCGATCACGATCCCGCAGAGCTCAGCCACTATTCTAAGGCAACAACAGACTTTGAATACCTCTTCCCCTTCGGCTGGGGCGAGCTTTGGGGTATTGCTGACAGAACAGACTTCGACCTTACAGCTCATCAGAACGAGAGCGGCGAATCTATGGAATATTTCGATCCCGAAACAAACGAGAAGTATATTCCCTACGTTATCGAGCCCTCCCTCGGTGCTGACCGTGTAGCTCTTGCATTCCTTGTAGAAGCATACGACGAAGAGGTTGTTGACGAGGCTAAGAACGACGTTAGAGTTGTTATGCATTTCCATCCCGCTCTTGCTCCTGTTAAGGCAGCAGTTCTTCCTCTTTCCAAGAAGCTTTCCGATAAGGCTGGCGAGGTTTATTCCGAGCTCGCTAAGTTCTGGAACGTTGAATTTGACGAAACAGGCTCTATCGGTAAGAGATATCGCCGTCAGGACGAGATCGGTACACCCTTCTGTATCACATACGACTTCGAAAGTGAAACAGACGGCTGCGTAACTGTTCGAGACAGAGACACAATGGAGCAGGTTCGCCTTCCCATTGCTGAGCTCAAGGATTACCTCACAGAAAAACTCGCTTATTAATTTTTATTGCCTTCCCTTCGGGGAAGGCAAAAGATTACATTGAAAGGATATATTATGGAATTTGTAATTTCTAAAAACGGAGCAGAAGCAAAGGTAACAACTAAGGGCGCGGTTCTCACGTCTTTTGTTTGCGGCGGCAAGGAATACGTTTGGTGTGGCGATGCTAAGTATTGGGGCGGACAGGCTCCCTGCCTTTTCCCCGTAGTTTGCCGTCCTCTCAACGATAAGGTTATCTTTGATGGCGTTGAATATCCTATGACAAAGCATGGCTTTGTTCGCAATGCTGAATTCACAATTCTTGAGGCATGTCCCGATAAGGTTGTTCTTCAGTATGGCGCAAATGATGAAACAAAGAAGATGTATCCCTTTGATTTTAACCTTAAGGTTACTCAGAGCGTTACAGAAAACAGCTTCACAACAGCTTATACGGTTGAAAACAAGGGAGACGTTCCCATGCCCTTCTGCATTGGCGGACACCCTGCATTTAACTGTCCTATGAACGAGGGCGAGTCCTTTAGCGATTACAGCCTTATTTTTGAGGACGCCGAAGGCGCAACAGACGTTAACGTAGACCTTCCCGAAGGATACAGAAACCCTGCCAATAAGCCTCTTGGCAAGATCGTTAATAACGAGCTGAAGCTGGTTTATTCCGATTATGATAACGATGCTATCATTATCGAGGGCCTTAACAAGAACAGCGTTAAGCTTGTAAACCGCGAGAGCGGCAAGGGTATCAAGTTTGATTTCGATAGCTTTGACTGCATCGGCATCTGGACACCTATCAAGGCTGATGCTCCCTTCGTGTGCCTTGAGCCCTGGAACGGCGTTCCCGCAGGTATTGACGAAACGTCTGAGTTTATGACAAAGAAATATGCAAGACTTCTTGCACCCGGTCAGTCCTTTACAACAAGCTACACAGCAACGGTGATCGACTGATGAATCTTTGTAATCCCGCATTTGTAAGAGAATTATTACAGAGATATTCTCTTGCTCCCCAGAAATGCTTTGGTCAGAACTTTCTGATCAATGCTGATATTCCTGCAAGAATTGCAGGCTCATCTGCTCTTGGCGACGATTGTGGCTGGGGCGGGGGAGAGCCCTGTAATGACGAGGAGGTTTGTGCTCTTGAGATAGGTCCCGGACTTGGCGCAATGACAAGAGAGCTCTCCGAGCTGTTTTCCAAGGTTGTTGCAGTTGAGATCGACCGTGGACTGATTCCCGTTCTTTCGGAAACGCTTGAGGATTGCGAAAACGTTTACGTTGTCAATGAGGACTTTATGAAGCTGGATCTCTCTTCATTTTTGAAGGAGCAGTTTGGCGATCGTCCCGTTCGAGTTTGCGCAAATCTTCCTTATTATATAACCTCGCCCATCCTTATGGCGATTCTTGAGGGAGTGAAGCCCTCTGAAAAGCCTCAGGTTCAATCGGTAACGGTTCTTGTTCAGTCCGAGGTTGCAGACAGACTTTGTGCAAAGGCAGGAAGCGCCGAATATGGCTCAATAACAGCCTCCGTTGCACTTTGCGGAACGGCGAAAAAGCTGTTCACAGTTTCTCCCGGATGCTTCTATCCTGCACCTAAGGTAACAAGCGCAGTTTGTCAGATAACTCTTTATAAAAACGGTATCCGAGATGCATTCGAGGGGCTTCCCGAGGATGATGAGGAGCTGGATCGCTTCGTTGCAAAGGTCAAGAAGATGATCGCTGCTGCCTTTGGTATGCGCAGAAAAACCTTGACAAACGCCCTTTCAGGTATGGCGACTAAAGCCGAGCTTGAAGCTGCACTTGAAAGAATGGGTATGAGAGCTGATATCAGAGGCGAAAAGCTTTCTGCGGCAGATTTTGTACGTCTTGGTCTTGAAATAGAGAAGGGACGTGAATAAAATGAGCGAGCAGAAGAGCTTCAGCGAATATCTTTATGAAAGACGCTATAATGCGCAAAGCAAGATAGATGATGCAAGGCAGACCAAAAGAAAGGCATTGGTTGCAGGCGCGATCGGTGCAGTTGTTCTTTTCGCTGTTATGATTGCATTTATAATCGGCGCGTACGACAGAGAGCAGGTTGTGTTGTTTTTTGCGCTTGTTGCGCTGTACGTAGCGCTGGTCGTTTGTGTGTTTTATATTTACGGAGCGATAATATATAAGTCGTTGCCCAAGTTCTTTCATTCAGTCCGCCTTATCTCCAAATGGGAGGATATGGTTGAATATATTGATAGAATTGAGGCAAAGTATGCAGAGAAAAGCCTGCATCCTGCCGATCTTGAAAAGATGGAAAAACGCCTTATCAAGCTTTGCGACAATATAGACAGTAAAATATAAAAAAAGAGGTCCATCGGACCTCTTTTTATATTTTATGATCAAATTAAATAAAGCGGAGCTTAAAGAAATATTTGGGAGGACCTTTTAAGGAAAGGTCTCTCCCAATCCCTCCCCAAACCTTTTCGCAGAAAATCAATTCCCCTACCCTCCTCTAAGGAGGGATAGGGGGAATTGATCCTTTGCAAGGAGGTTTTGAGGGGGTTCGGGGGAAGCTTTTCCTCAAAAAGTTCCCCCGAGTACCTCTGTAAATTCCGCTTTATTTAATTTGATCATAAAAAAGCCACACCGGGTGGTGTGGCTTTTAGATTATGAAAATCAGTTTGTATAGTTATCGAAGTAGCCCTGAACGAGAATAACGGGAGTACCCTTGTCGCCGGAGCCGCTTGTGAGGTCGCAGAGAGAACCGATAAGGTCTGTAATGCGGCGGGGAGTTGTTCCCTGAGAAGCCATATTACCTGTAAGGTTGTCTTCTTTTTCGCGAATTCTTTCCTCGATAGCCTTTTTAAGAGCATCGCCGGAGAGATCTGCAAAGTCGTTATCTGCGAGATACTTAAGCTTAAGCTCGTTGGGTGTGCCCTCAAGTCCGGGTGTGTTTGCTACGGAAACGCTGGGGTCAGCAAGCTCCCAAATCTTACCTACGGGATCCTTGAACGCGCCGTCGCCGTATACCATAACCTCAACGTTCTTGCCTGTGCGAGCCTTCATCTCTGCCTGAATATTCATAACAAGGTCTGTGCACTCGCGGGGGAAGAGCTTAACTGTGTCTTCTGTGGACTTATTGGAGCCGAGAAGACCAAACTTTTCGTTGTAGCCGTTTCCGTCAATGCTTTCGTTAAGGATATCGTCAAGTCCGCAAACAGCCTCAACGCCTGCAGCCTTAAGAAGTCTCTTGGTTCTAGCTCTTGTGTGAATGTCGCAGTTGAGAACCTTCTTTGTGTAGTTGAGGATAACTCTGGGATCGTTTGCAAGAATAACTTCAACCTCAGCGCCGCTTTCGCGGATAAGATCGCTGTAATACTGAACGTAGTCTACGCCTGTGAAGGGATGAAGATTTGTGCCGAAGAGCTCACGATACTTTTCAAGTGTGAGAACGTCGCTGTAAGGGTTAACGCCTGCCTCATCAAGCTGATCGAGAGAAACGAGCTCGTTACCAACCTCGTCGCTGGGATAGCTGAGCATAAGAACAACCTTCTTTGCGCCCTTTGCAATACCGCGGAGGCAGATTGCGAAACGGTTGCGGGACAGGATGGGGAAAATAACACCGATTGTTTCGCCGCCGAGCTTTGCACGAACGTCAGCAGCAATAGCATCAACAGAAGCATAGTTGCCCTGAACTCTGGCAACAACAGATTCTGTAATAGCAATAACATCGCGATCGTTAATACTGAATCCTTCGCTTTCGGCAGCCGCAAGAACACTGTCAACAGTTACTTTTGCGAGATCGTCTCCCTCACGGAAAATGGGGCAACGAATACCTCTGGAAGTTGTACCAACTCTTCTTTCCATATAGAAACCTCTTTTCTTGAAACCGATTATATCGGATAAAATCTATCTAACAGAGTTATTATACCTCATTATTAGCATAATCACAATATTTTTTTGCAAATTTTTTTATCAGTATGAAAAAAATTTATGAAGAAAAGCATATATATTCAAAAAATTATTCATGCCAACCGTCAAGCCCGCGTCTTTCAACGGCTCCAAGTATTCTGCGATAAAGTCCTCTGTGCTTGTAGTCGAAATCTCGCAGATACTGCTTCATATTCTCTCTTTCTGTATGGCCGTCCTCGGGGCAGGGGCTTTTTTCAACGGGCAGATCAAATCTTTTGGCAAAGGTTTTGATCATAGATTCCTCGCACAGAATGAGGGGGCGTATCATTATAAGCTCCTTGCGGGAAAGCAGCGTTACGGGAGAAAATGTTCCAACTCTGCCTTCAAAGAAGAGATTGAGCATAAATGTTTCAACAGCGTCGTCGGAATGATGTCCAAGCGCTATTTTATTGCAGCCCAGCTCCTGAGCAGCATCGTGGAGGCATCCGCGTCTCATTCTTGCGCAAAGAGAGCAGGGATTTGATTCCTTTCTCACGTCAAAGATAATATGGGCAAGCTCCGTCTGCTTAACGTGGTATTCAACGTTCAATCTTTCACAAAGCGCTCTGATGCCCTCGTGGTCGTTTTTGGGAGCATTCACAGCTTCGCAGGTGTGAAAGCCCATATCAAGCGTCAGGGCAACAACCTCGTATTTCTGAGGGAGGAAGCGGCGCATTTCAGCAAGGGCGCAGAGCAGGGCAAGGGAGTCCTTTCCGCCTGAAACGCCAACGGCTATGCGGTCGCCGTCCTCGATCATATGGTATTTTTCAATAGCAGAGCGCGCGCGGCTCATAATTTTTTGCAAATCTTTCATAGCAACTCCGGAATATGCGCCATATACTGTAATGATATATTAAAAGAAAGGGCAGTAATATGGCAATAAAGATTTATATTGATCAGGGGCACAACCCTATGAATCCCAATGCAGGTGCGGAGGGAAACGGATACAGGGAGCAGGATCTGGTTTACACTATCGGGGTGTTGACCGCAGAATATTTACGGGCGGCAGGGCTTGAGGTGCGGCTTTCCCGTCCAACTCCGGAAACTCAGCTTGGAAGCTCGGTTTCATCATCCCTTGCCTCTCGTGTTCAGGATGCGAACAGCTGGGGGGCTGATTATTTTATCAGTCTTCATGCAAACGCTTCTGAGATAACAACTGCATCAGGCAGCGAGGCTTACGTTTTTTCGTCAGCCTCAGCCGCTGTGCCCTTAGCAGAGAACATATTGAATCAGCTTAACGTAAGCACGGGGCTTGAATCAAGAGGCGTTTTTGCCCGCCCATCGCTGTACGTTCTGAGAAGAACCGCCATGCCTGCAACGCTTATTGAGCTTGGATTTATCACCAATCCGTATGATGCGTCTCTGATGGCATCCTCTCCTGAATTGTTTGCATCAGGAGTGGCAAACGGAGTTCTTGCATATCTTGGATTATTGTAGAAATCAATCTGCTTTTTCGGCAGCCTTAAGCTCAAGCCAGAATGTGCTTCCGTGGCCAACGGTGCTTGTTACGCCAAAGTCGGCTCCGTGAAGAATAAGAGCGTTTTTAACTATTGAGAGACCCAGTCCGGTGCCCTTGATGGCGCGGCGATGGAAATCGCTTGCCTTATAATATCTGTCCCATATCAGAGGCAGCTTTTCAGCGGGGATTCCTTCGCCATGGTCTGTAACGGAGAGGCGGCAGATGCCGTTTGCACTTGCGATATCAACAATAACAGTTTTGTCCTCTCCTGCATAATTAATTGCATTGTTTATAAGGTTGTATACAACCTGAAGGATAAGTATTTCATCTGCTTCAACGTAGCAGTCGTCCTGGCAGTTAAAGATAAATGTAAATCCGTCGCGTTCCTTCAGATGATTATATCTTGTGAGAGTTGAGGAAACACATTCGCTGAGAGAGAATACGGATTTATTAAGCCTTCGCTGACCGCCTGCAATTCGGGAAAGGTCCAGCATATCGCTGACGAGAGAGGAAAGTCTTGCAGTTTCGTCGATTATGACCTGAATATTTTCAGGCGTCATCTCTCCGGGGATATCTCGCATAACCTCGCTGTATCCTGAAATCATAGTAAGGGGGGTGCGCAGGTCGTGAGAGATGTTGGCAATAAGCTCCTTTTGCATAGTGTCAAGCTTGGAAAGCTCCATGGCGGCATAGTTCAGCGTTCCTGCAAGCTCTGCAGTTTCAAGAAATTCTCCTCCGTCGAAATCAACGTCGTAGCTTCCCAGTGCAAGGCGCTTTGCTTCCTCGTTCATATTTGCAACGGGACGTGTGATTGTTTTTGAGATCAGATAAGAAATAACAACTGCAACAACGGAAACAAGGAGCGTTATCCAAAGCAGCAGATAGCGCAGGGTGGTAACCGTTGCGTTTACAGGCTGAATCTCCGTGTTGAGAACAACCAGAAGCTGGTCGCTACCGACCTTAGTTAAGGTTGAAGCGATAATGCTGTCCGTGAAATTTTTGTTTTCCGCTTCTACAAGATGGGTGTATATTCCGCCGGACATTGCTCCGGAATAAGCGGCGTTGATGAAGCTTTCATTGACAGTTGAATGGATAAGGCAAATGGCTCTGCTGTGAGCATTGAGAAGAACCATTCCGCGCCCGCCTTCTATCTTGTAAACTGTGATA
>JAZORY010000041.1:0-16497 GCA_045656825.1 Candidatus Avispirillum sp. | reverse complement strand
CGTTTACGCCCTAGCCTTCTCCCCCTTGGAGAAGGTGTCATCGGAGATGACGGATGAGGAGAAAAGTGTTAGGTTAAGGTTCTCCTCACCCACCATTTTGCAAAGCAAAATGGTCCTCCCTCCCCGCTGGGGAGTGTTTGGGGTAAAGTAAATTATCGCATTAGCCTTCTCCTCGAGGAGAAGGTGTCATCGGAGATGACGGATGAGGTGTTGAAAAATGTTATTATGGAAGAATACAGGGGAATTTTCGCTCTCTGCGGAGAGCGACCAAGAACTCTCCCCTTGGAATCCCAAAACTTAGTAGGTCTTTCGCTCGTTGCGACGAGCAAATCATAGCTCTGCCCTGATATCCCGCGACCTTTTTCGAAAAAAGGTCGATAAAAACGTGCCGACTTCGTGCTGCTATAAATTATCGTTTGACATATCAAACCAACAAAAAAGGAACGCAGGCACGTTCCTTTTTATCTTATATCATTCTATCAAATGCCTCTTTGAATTCCTTATAGAGATAGAGGCTTCCCGTAACCAGAAGGGGGATACCATTTGCCTTTGCATATGCATATGCCAGGCGGAGTCCTTCCTCAACGCCGCCTGCGGAAATTGCCTCGCGTCCAAGACTGCTGAACACGTCGGCATAGGCATCTGCTGCAAGTGCGCGAGGAACGTCAACGGGCGTAACACAGTAAACTCTCTTTGCAAAAGGTGCAAGTATTTCTGCCATTTTACAGTATTCCTTATCTGCCATAACAGCTGTGAGCATAACTACCTTTTCTGTTTTGAGCTCGGAAAGCGTTTTGGCAACAGCCTCGGCGCACTGGATATTATGTCCGCCATCGTAAATAACAGTGGGATTGCTTGAGAGTACCTCAAAGCGACCTGCCCATTTGACCTTGCCAAGTCCTGCCTTAATAGTGCGATCGTCAATACCCATAGCTCTTGCGGCTGTTATTGCAACGGCGGCATTGTCTGGCTGATAGGATCCAACGAGAGGTAGGCTGATATCTTCTATTCCGTCAAAATCAAAGGTGCATCCCGAGAGGCTGACCTTAAGATTTTCAATTTTTGAATAATCGGGAGTGAGATATTTGCAATCCAGCTTCTCTGCCTTTGTCTTGATAACTTCCGCGGCGCCGCAGTCGGTTTTTCCTGCAACGACCACAGTTCCTTTTTTGATGATTCCTGCCTTTTCGGCTGCAATCTTTTCTGTTGTGTCTCCGAGAAATTCTGTATGCTCAAGAGCGATGCTCGTGATAATGGAGACTATGGCGCTGTCAATGACGTTGGTTGAATCCAGCCGTCCTCCAAGTCCTGCTTCAAGCACGACAACGTCGCATTTCTGCCACGAAAAATATACGAAAGCGATAGCTGTGATAAGCTCAAACTCAGTTGGTGCGTCCTCCATTTCATCTGCGTGGGGACGAACAAATTCAGTTGCACGGGAGAGATCCTCGTGGCTTATCATTTCGCCGTTGACACACATTCTTTCGCAGAAATCGAAGATAAATGGGGAAGTGAACGTTCCAACCCTTTTGCCTGATTTCGTCAAAACAGATGTGAGCATAGCGCTTGTGCTACCTTTGCCGTTGGTTCCTGCAACGTGGACAAACTTAAGGCTCTTTTGAGGATCGCCGAGGCGCTGGCAAAGCTCGGTTATTCGGCTGAGTCCCGGGCGGCTGCCTTTCCAGCAAACTGAATGTATGTATTGTAAGGTTTCTTCGTAGTTCATAATAGCCTCCCTTATTTCAGCTTTTCAACTGTTTTTGTGATGCCTTTGTTTTTTATAAGTATGAGGATAATAGCATATTCGATTGCGCCGATAACCATATAAAGCGGGATTCTCGGAAGCACGGCGGGCAGGGCATAGGAATAATATATCATTAGTCCGACGCTTTTGATTATCATATTTCCGACGATGTGAGCGGAGAAAACTGCCAGAAGCGCATTGAAGCCGAGCTTGTTTGCTTTAGAAAGTCTGAAGACACTTCCTGCAACAAAGCCGACGGATGCAGCTCCGAGAGTTATGATGGGATTAAGACCTCCGATGCCGTAGTGAGAAATGATAGTGCTGGTAAGATCGGAGGCAAGTCCTGTAAGGAGACCTGCCATGGGGCCAAAGAAAATTCCTGCAAGGATTATAGGAAGATTTTCAAAGGTGATGCGGATGCTGCCGATGGTCAGAAACTTGCAGATATATGCAATAGAAACTGCAGCTGCGCAAAGCAGAGCGCAGGCGCAAAGAGTTTTAACCTTTTTGAAAACACGTTTTTGCTTATTTGCCATATAAAAAACCTCCTTGTCCGCTTTTTTCGCGACGCAAAGAGGTACAAAAAACCTATTGTATCGTGAAGCGGGATGCAGAAGCCATATCGCAAGATGCAAAGCTGTGATTTGCAAATGCTGAATGATGAATACTGAATGATGAATTAAGGATGAAATTTGCCTTTGACAAATTTCCACGTTAATTCTGCATTCTACACTATGCATTTGCAAGCCTGTGCTTGCATTCTCTTCGTCTGCCGGGCAACTCCCCGTCCCCGCAGCACTTTACGCAAGACTTCTTACTCTTCAAGGTTATTATAGCTTCCGAAGCCCCCATCTGTCAATATAATTCGTGTTTTTTGAGCGGTGATAAAATAATGGTGTTAAAAATGAAAAAATGTGGATAAATATATTGTAATTTTGATTTTGTCGTGATATCATAGTAGTAATGAATAAATATATAATATCTGAAAGGATGTTGGTAACTATGGAATTTATCATTGACACAGCCGATCTTAAGGCTATTCGCAGAATCGTTGAATTTTTCCCTGTAATCGGCGTAACAACAAACCCCACAATCATCTCCAAGGAAAAGACAGATTTTAAGCAGCTCGCTCTCGATCTCAGAGAAGCAGTTGGGCCCGACAAGCAGGTTCACATCCAGACAACAAGCGAAAAGGCTGAAGATATGGTTGCTGAAGCAGAAGCTCTTCAGGCTCTTGTTGGCGGCGAATTCTATATCAAGATTCCGATTGGCGCTGAAGGTCTTAAGGCAACAATGATGCTCAAGAAGAAGGGCATCGGCGTTACAATGACAGCTATTCACACACCTCAGCAGGCTCTTCAGGCTGCTCTCGCAGGTGCTACATACGTTGCTCCTTACGTTAACCGTCTTGACAACGTTTGTGCTGACGGCGTTGGCGTTGTTGCTGATATCGTAACAATCTTTGATGCATACGGCCTTGATTGTAAGGTTCTTGCAGCAAGCTTCAAGAACGTTCAGCAGGTTCACGAGTGCGCTCTTTGCGGTGGCCACGCTGTAACAATCAATCCCGATCTCTATGATCAGCTTGTATATCATCCTCTCACAGACAAGGCTATTGTTGACTTCACAGCTGACTGGAAGAGCGTATACGGCGACAAGGGTATCCTCGATCTTATCTAATTTCAGATAATCATATAAAACCGCCAAGATATCTTGGCGGTTTTTGCTTATATACAAGCAAAAATGTATTTATGCATATATGCATAAATATTCAATTAATATATACTGAGGAAAATTGCAAAAAAACACTTGATTTATGCAAAAAAACGTGTATAATTATGAATCAGTGATGCGAATTGCTAATAATAATATTTCCATAAGGAGAAAATACATAATGAAAAAGATTCTTGCACTTATGCTTGCAATGATGATGATCGTTTGCTGCTGCGTTTCCTGCGCTAAGGATGATGCAGAAGGCGAAAACAACAATGCATCTGCAGGCGACACAACAGCTGCTGATACAACAGTTGCTGATGAAACAACAGAAGCTGACGCTGAAGGCGAAGAAAGCTTCACAACAGTTGTTGAAGGTAAGCTCACAATGGCAACAAACGCTTACTTCCAGCCCTATGAGTACTACGAAGGCGATAAGATCGTTGGTATCGACGCTGAGATTGCAGAAAAGATCGCTGAAAAGCTTGGTCTTGAGCTCGAAATCAAGGATATGGCGTTCGACTCCATCATCACAGCTGTAACAGAGGGCTCCGTTGATATGGGTCTTGCAGGTATGACAGTTACAGACGAAAGACTTGAAAGCGTAAACTTCTCTATCAGCTATGCTTCCGGCGTTCAGTCCATCATCGTTAAGGAAGGCTCCGATATCAAGAGCGTTGACGATCTCTATGCTGACGGCGCAACTCAGAAGGTAGGCGTTCAGCTTGGTACAACAGGCGATATCTACTGCTCCGACGATTTCGGCGCTGACAGAGTAACTCAGTACACAACAGGTAACGAAGCAGTTGCAGCTCTTCTCGGCGGCGCAGTTGATTGCGTTATCATCGACAACGAGCCTGCTAAGGCATTCGTTAATGCAAACGAAGGTCTCGTGATCCTCGACACATCCTATGCTGATGAAGACTATGCTGCTTGCATCGCAAAGAGCAACGATGCTCTTCTCAAGGCAATCGATGCAGCAATCTTTGATCTCACAGCTGATGGCACAATCGATGCTATCATCGCTAAGTACATCAAGTAATTTAAGACACGGTATGAGGAAATAGGAATGGACACCATTCCTATTTCTTTTTGAGAATGAAAGGTAACGGCGAAAACGTGAAAACAATGAATAAAAAGCGCCTGATAGCTATTGTAGTTGCAGTTGTAGCAGTGGCAGCGATTGCGATTGCTGCAGCTTCTGCAGTTGGCAAATCAGGTGAAATGCAGGTTTCAAATAAAATAAGTGCCGCTGAGGCTCAGGTTATTGTTGACGAAGCCTTTGCTTCCATCGCAAAGAGAACTGCGGGCGGAGCTAAAAAAATTCTTGAAAAAACTCAGGTAACGGTTAATGAGGTCGAATACGGCTATGAGAAGGATATAACTCTTTTCTGCTCATACGTTTCCGTTGATACAACGGCAGCTCTTTCTGATAACATCAACAGCATTATGGCTGACGCCTACGGTCTCTATCTTGATAACGAAAATGCCGGCATTAAGACTAATGCAACAAAGGTAAATATTCAGGTAACAAACAGAATCAATGAGTATCTGGAAACAGCTGATGCAATCGAGGGAGAGATCACTCTCAAAATATATGAAACAGAGAATGGTCTTAAGCTTTTCCTTTCCGAGAATGACGTTGACGTTTGCACAGGTGGTCTTGTAAAGGTAACAGATGCAATCAAGGAAACAACAGAGGTTGTTTATAAGGGCGAAACAGTTGATATCACAAAGAAGAACACTCTCAGAACAGGTATTGTAGACTGTATCAGCCTTGAAGCATTTGAAATGGAAAGACCTGATAATGCAAATGCTTTTATGAAGCTGGTAAACGGCTTTAAGGATGAGTTTTATCGAAACTTTATCGAGGCAGACCGCTGGATGTATCTGTTGCAGGGTCTTGGAACAACTCTTGCTATCACAGGTCTTTCAGTATGCCTTGGCGTGTTCCTTGGCTTTATCGTTGCAATTGTCAGATGCACAAATCAGATGACGGGCAAGCTCAAGGCAGTTGACGCAGTTTGCCGCTTATATCTCACAGTTATCCGCGGCACACCTCTTATGGTTCAGCTTCTTATCATCTATTTTGTTCTTCTTCTTCCTCTTCATATAGATAAATTTGTTGCGGCAGTTCTTTGCTTTGGTCTCAACTCAGGCGCTTACGTTGCAGAAATCGTGCGCGGCGGTATTATGTCCGTTGATAAGGGGCAGATCGAGGCAGGACGTAGCCTTGGCTTTAACTACGTTCAGACGATGATCAATTTCGTTGTTCCTCAGGCGTTCAAGGCGATCCTTCCCGCTCTTGCAAACGAATTTATCACTCTTCTTAAGGAATCCTCCGTTGCCTTCTATATAGGCGTTGCGGATCTCACTCAGGGCGGTCTTAAGATCCGTTCTATCACGTATAGTAACTTTATGCCTCTTATAGCAGTTGCTATTATTTATCTTATTCTCGTTATGATACTCACAAAGCTTGTTGGTATTCTTGAAAGGAGGTTGGCTAAGAGTGATCACTAATAAGGAAGTTCTTATCAAGGTTGAAAATCTTCAGAAGTCCTTTGGCGGTCTTGACGTTCTTTGCGGTATAGATATCGATATCAACCGCGGCGACGTTGTGGTTGTAGTAGGTCCCTCCGGTTCAGGTAAATCAACCTTCCTCCGTTGTCTTAACAGACTTGAGGAGTCAACGGGCGGCAGCATCATTTTTAACGGCGAGGACATCACGTCTCCCAGCGTTAATATCAATAAGCACCGCGAAAAGATGGGCATGGTTTTCCAGCAGTTCAATCTTTTTCCTCATATGACTATTATGAGAAACCTTACTATCGGTCCTATGAAGCTGCTTGGAAAGAGCAAGGAAGAGGCAGAAAAGAAGGCGCAGGAGCTTCTTGATCGTGTTGGTCTCGGAGACAGGGCTGAAAGCTATCCCAATCAGCTTTCAGGCGGACAGAAGCAGAGAGTTGCAATTGTTCGTGCTCTTTGTATGGAACCCGAGGTAATGCTTTTTGACGAGCCCACGTCTGCGCTTGACCCTGAAATGGTAGGCGAGGTTCTTGAGGTTATGAGAGAGCTTGCCCATGAGGGTATGACAATGGTGTGTGTAACTCACGAGATGGGCTTTGCCCGCGAGGTTGCAAACAGAGTTATCTTTATTGACGAGGGCGTTATTGCTGAAGAGGCGGCTCCCTCAGAATTCTTTGCAAACCCCAAAAGCGCAAGACTCAAGGAGTTTCTCTCCAAGGTTATTGTTTGATATTAAAAGCAAATTAAAAAGGACCGATTTTTCGGTCCTTTTTTTTAATTCTTATTCTTAAAAACGAACAGCTTGCTGAAAACGTAGTTGAGAATGATGATCAGCACGCTGACAACCGCCTTTGCAACAAAGCCCTCAATTCCGAGGAAGGACTGATCAAGTCCGATCTTCATAAGCAGAGCGGGGAGGAAAATCTCGAAAACTCCGGAAGCAACGCGGGCGCCGAAGAAGGCGATGATTTCTTTCACTATAACAGAAGCGCTCCAGCTTTTGCTTTCGAAAACGAAAAGCTTGTTTGTTACGTAAGCAAAAATGACTGCTGCAAACCAGGCAATTCCGTTTGCAAGAGTGATATCTGTGTTTGCAAGTGAAACAAGGATAGTGTAAACTATCCAGTTTACAAGAGTTGTTGAAACTCCGAAAATGAGATACATAATTATCTCACGATATTTCTGAAAAAGTCCTTTTATCATTTTTTATTTCTCGTTAGTTTCGTAGTTTTTGATTATGCAGATGGGACGCTTCTTGCCTTCAATGTAGATACGGGAGATATATTCGCCCATAATACCGAGAGACGTAAGCTGCAATCCTCCGATGAACAGGATCAAAACGATAATGGTGGGGTAACCGGGAACAGCAATACCCATTGTAAGCTTCTGAATAATAACAACCAGTATGTAAAGTGCGCTGACCACAGACATAATAATACCGATGAAGGATGATATCTTAAGGGGAACTGTTGAATATGCGATGATGCCGTCGAGAGCATATTTGAACAGCTTTGTGAAGGACCAGGTGGTCTTTCCCGCATTTCTTTCTTCGGGCACGTAGGGGATATAATGAGTGTTGAAACCAACCCAGGAGAAAATACCCTTTGAGAATCTGTGATATTCGGGAACGTTAAGAATTGCTTCCACAACGTTCTTTCTGAAGGTTCTGAAGTCGCTTGCGCCCTGCTTGAAATCTATGTCGCACATTTTGTTGATCAGCTTATAGAACATAGACTTGAACATAGAAAGCACGGCACCCTCGCGGCGCTGCTCCTGATATGCGGCAACGCAATCAAAGTCAGGGTTGTTTTCAAGAAAATCGACCATATCAAGAACGATCTCGGGACGCTGCTGAAGGTCGGCGTCAATGAGAGTTACGTAATCTCCGTCAGCCTTCTGAAGACCGGCATACATTGCGGCTTCCTTGCCAAAGTTTCTTGAAAAGTTAACGATCTTTATGTTTGTATCGGATGTTTTGCAAATTTCCTTAAGCTCATTCCAGGTGTTATCGCGGCTTCCATCGTTTACAAAAATAATTTCGTAAGAATCAACCTTTTCGCTTAATGCAGCTTTGCAGATATCGTGAAATGCGCGAACGTTTTTTTCTTCGTTATAGCAGGGACAAACAAGAGAAAGTTTCATTATTTTATCCTCGATATTAAAATAAAAATATATATAATTATTGTATATCATTTTGCATTAAAAGTCAAGATAGTAATTATTATGTGGCAACTGATTGAAAAAAAGGATTTTATGATATAGAATAGTAGTATATCAAACGAGGAGGCTTTGGAATGCGGGCGGTTTATACCAAGGTGGATAGTGAGTTATATAGAATAAGCTGTGTTTGCTATGAGCCTGAAGACGGAGTGGCAGATTTTTCAGTTGTGTGTATGCATGGCTTTGGAGGCGATAAGAAAAGCTCTGCTATAAGGCTGCTCGGCGAAAGGATAACGGAGCAAGGTGGCGCAGTTGTTGCATTTGATTTTGCTTCTCATGGCGAAAGCGAGGCGCCTGATGAAATGCTGACCATGAAAAATTGTATTTCCGATGTCAAAACCATTTTTGCATATGCCGAAAATAAATATGGAAGAGCAGATTTCTTTGCAACAAGCTTCGGGGCTTTTGTGTTGATAAATTTACTGAATACTACTGATATCAAAGGCGCCAAGGCGGTTTTGCGCTCTCCGGCAGTTAAAATGGCGGAAACGTTTTTGAACCCTATTTGTAGTTTGACAATTGACGAACTTGAAAGAACAGATAACGTTGAATGTGGCTTTGAAAGAAAGATGAAATTAGGGTATAGCTTCTGGAAAGATCTTGAAATTCACAGTATTGGCGATGCGGAATTTGAAAATAAATGCCTTATGATATACGGAGACTGCGATGACGTGGTAAAGCCGGAGGATATGGCAGGGTTTGCGGCTGCCAGAGAAAATATCAGGGCGGAGGTCATAAAAGGAGCGGATCATAGGTTTAAGGGAAAGGGTCAGCTTGAAGAGGTCATCAGGCTGGCGGCAGATTTTTTGCTTCATTAGGGCGTAGATGCTTAGAAATAACACAAAAACGATTGACATATGACACAAAATATTGCATAATAAATATATAGAAACACAATTTGGAGGCAGATTACGATATGAAAAAGTTAGCAAGATTGTTGGCTCTTGTGATTGCCTGCGTAAGCGTTTTGACAATGGCGGCTTGCGGGCAGGAAACAGAAGGCGACGTATACGTTATATATTCTGATAAAGATTTTGCACCTTTTGAGTTTTATGATAAGGACTCCGAGGCATATATAGGAATTGATATGGAGATTCTTGCGGCAGTTGCGGAGGATCAGGGCTTTAAGTACGAGGTTAGAAACGACACGTTCAATGCAGCTCAGGGCGCAGTTCAGGCAGGACAGGCACATGCTATGATTGCGGCTATGACGATAACGGAAAAGAGAAAAGCGACCTTTGATTTTTCCGACGGATATTTTGAGGATGGAAGCGTTCTTGTAGTAGGAAAGGATCGCGGAATCGCATCGCTTGAGGATCTCAGCGGAAAGATCGTTGCTGCAAAGCAGGGAACAACGGGAACAACCTATGCGGAAAGCATTAAGGAGCAGTACGGATTTACAATATCCTATTTTGAGGATTCACTGTCTATGTATGATGCCGTTATTGCGGGAAGCGCAGATGCATGCTTTGAAGAGTTTGCCGTTATAGGCTGGGCTATCAAAAACAATCAGCTTCCTCTTGAGATAATAGGCGGCGTAGTAAATCCCGGTTATTATGGATTTGCCGTTAAGAAGGGACATAATTCCGAGCTTCTGGACATGTTCAATGCAGGCCTTAAAAACATCAAAGCAAACGGCAAGTATGAAGAGATACTTGCAAGATACGGTTGCTGATAAACTCAAACAAAAACAGCCATAGGGAGAACACTTCGTAAAGAAGAGTTCTCCCTGCTTTTTTACTGTATTTATATCTGTTGGGATAAAAATGATAAAAACTATTGCTTTTTCTTACAACATCTGCTATAATACCTTTGATAAGTAGTATGTAAATAAGTATTTGGTTCTAAGGCATAGTGTTTTATTGGTTGTTCTAAACTGAAAAATTGCATTATGTCTTTTTCTGCGGAGTTTTCCGCAAATAAAATATTGATATTATAGGATTTTGATATGGGTTACTTAATAGCAGCAGTTGCAATATTGTTCATCGTTTGTTTTTCATATCAGTTTTTTTATGTTCTGGTAGGACTGTTCAAAAAGCCCGTTATTTTTGAGGAGGGAAAGCCTCATAAGTTTGCGGTTATAACGTCTGCCAGAAATGAAGCTGAGGTTATTGAAAATCTTCTGAATAGTATAAATGCGCAGACCTATCCGAGAGAGCTGATGGACGTATACGTTATCGCAGACAACTGTGATGACAACACGGCAGAGATCAGCCGCAAGTGCGGAGCAATCGTTTACGAGCGTTTCAACAAACAGCAGATCGGCAAGGGATATGCTCTTGATTTTCTTCTTGAGAATTTGAGAGAAAAGCTTGGCGAGGATTATTACGACGGATATTTCGTGTTTGACTCTGATAACCTCCTTGAGCCTGATTTTATCGAGCAGATGAACAAAACATTCTCAGCAGGCTATAAGATCGTAACAAGTTACAGAAATTCCAAAAACTACGGAACAAACTGGATTTCTTCAGGATACGCTCTGTGGTTCTTACGCGAAGCTAAATATCTCAGCAACGCGAGAATGATCCTTAATACAAGCTGTGCGATTTCCGGAACAGGATTTCTTATCCACCGCGATATGCTCAAAAAGAGAGGCGGCTGGAAGTATTTCCTTCTTACAGAGGATATTGAGTTCACAGTTGCAAATATTATAGATGGTGAAAAGGTTGGCTATTGTCATAATGCAATTCTTTATGATGAGCAGCCCGAAACCTTCAAAACCTCCTGGAATCAGCGTCTTCGTTGGGCGAAGGGATTTCTTCAGGTGTTTGGAAAGTACGGCAAGCGTCTTATGAAGGGCATATTCGTTAATAAGAATAAGTTCTCCTGCTACGATCTGTCTGTAACTATATTCCCCCTGATTTTTCTCACACTTATCACGTTTGCTCTTTATGCAGCGCTGATCATCAAGTCCATTATCGTAGGCGATCCGATGCTTTGGACGCACATCCTCAGTGCGGTGAGTGCGGTTTGTGGAGCATACGGAACTCTGTTCCTTATGGGCCTTGTAACAGTTATCACAGAGTGGAACTACATAAACTGCACAGCACCCAGAAAGATCCTCTCATTGTTTACGTTCCCCCTTTATATGTTTACATGGATCCCCATTGGTATAGTGGCTCTCTTCAAGAAGGTTGAGTGGACACCTATCAAACATTCTGTAAATAAAAACGTTGAGGATATGAAGATTAAAAAGTAAAACCAAAGCCCTCCGCTTTTGCGGAGGGCTTTTTGTGTGATTTCAGGGATTTCGAATGGATGCATACTTTCGATGTCATTAATTTGTTCAATTTTGTTGCTTTGCGGGAATTTGTATGGTATAATAACCCAATAAGCCATTCTTAGCGCTAAGTTTGGCGCTTTGCTTGTGGCTTCAAAAATAATATATTCATATGTTATATCAATAAAGACTGGGCGGTGTATTAAAATGACACATATAGCAATTATCGGTTTCGGCGTTGTAGGCGGAGGTATCACAGAGGTTATCCGTCTTAATCAGAAGGCAATCCTTCGTGCAACAGGCGACGAAATCAACGTTAAATATATTCTCGATCTTAGAGATTTTCCCGATTCACCCTATGCAGACAGAGTTGTGCACGATTATTCCGTTATCGTAAACGACCCTGAGGTTAAGATCGTTTGTGAAACAATGGGTGGCGTAAATCCTGCATTTGATTATTCCATGCAGGCTCTCAGAGCAGGCAAGAGCGTTGTAACCTCCAATAAGGAGCTTGTTGCAAATCGCGGAGTCGAGCTTATGGCTGAGGCAAAGAAGAACGGCGTTTCCTATATGTTCGAGGCAAGTGCCGGCGGCGGTATTCCTGAAATCAGAAGCCTTCGCACAAGCTTTGGCGGAGATACAATCTCTGAAATCGACGGAATTCTTAACGGCACCACAAACTATATTCTTACAAAAATGAAGAATGAGGGCGCGGATTTCGCGGACGTTCTCAAGGAAGCACAGAAGCTTGGTTATGCTGAGGCGAATCCCGCAGCTGACGTTGACGGTATCGATGCGCAGAGAAAGATCGTTATCCTTACAGCTATCGTAACGAATAAGCTTGCATCTTGTGATAAGATTTATACAGAAACGATGACAAAGGTAACTCCTGCTGATATGGATGCGGCAGCTCGTTGGGGCGGCACTGTAAAGCTTCTTGGCAGCTCAAGAATCGACCATGAAAACGGTAAGGCGGCAATTTACGTTTGCCCCACGTTTGTTCCCAATTCTTGTCCTATTGCTCACGTTGATGACGTTTATAACGGTATCCGTGTAAATAGCCCTGTAACAAACGACTATATGCTCTATGGCAGAGGCGCGGGCAGAATGCCCACGGCAGGTGCGGTTGTTTCCGACGTTGTTTCCATCCTTTCAGGCGTTGGTGCAAACGAACTTCAGATGAACTGGGTGGCAGCAGAAGAGGATTTTGTTCTCCCCTTTGGCGATATCAGCTTTTCTTACTACGTTCGCGTTGCAACAGATGCAGTTGATGAAACCATCGAAAAAGCGCGTCTTGTGTTTGGCGAAGTGGAGGTTCTTGCCGGTTCACCCGCAGGCTGTGTTGAATTTATCACGGCAAAGATCGCGGAAAAGGATGCGGCTGCAGCATTTGAAGGCGGCGCTCTCGGAGAGATCGAATCAAGAATCAGAGTTATGTAATAAATTATCCTCCATTTTTAATGGAGGATTTTTTATATTGAAAATAATAAATAAATATGATAGTATTGTAATATAAAATGAAAAGAGGTTGCATAATGAAAAACGGACTTGAATTTGTTTGGCATGATAGAAAGAGAATATTTTTCGGATTGCCCTGGAGCTTCACAAGATATTATCTCACGGAGGATAAGCTCATAATAGACACAGGCTTCTTTTCAAGAACAGAGGATGACGTTCGCCTTTACAGAATAATGGATATCACACTGCGCCGCTCCTTCTGGGAAAGATTGTTCAATTTAGGAACTATCCATTGTTGCTCCGGAGATAAGAGTATGGGAGAGTTTGATATCAAGCATATCAAAAATCCCAAGCTTATAAAGGAAATGCTTTCGGAAATGGTTGAAGAGGAGCGCCTTCGTCGTCGCGTTGGTATGAGAGAATTTATGGATACCGAGGGCGAGGACGATATTTCGGAAAATGAAGAAGAAATCTAAATAAAAAACAGGGCGCAAGCCCTGTTTTTTTATGCCTCTGTCTGTCGTCCGAGGAAGGAGGCTGCTGTCTGAATAAGCTTAGCCTCGGGGAAGTCGGAAGGTTTGTCAGTCATATCTCCTGAAAGTGAAGCGACACAGCCGATAATATCACCGTCGCTGATTATTGGCATCGCACAGCTGACGTAGTGGCTTCCGCCGTCAATAGCGTAAATTCTTTCCCCGTTGTTGCAGGAATAAAGCGATCTGTTTTCCATGAGATCTTCAAATTCCGGAGTAAGTCTGCGGTCGGAGTATTCTCGCTTTGAAACTCCTGCTGCAGCTACAACAGCATCCCGATCGCAGATTATAACGGATAATCCGCAGGTCTTGTTAAGCGTTTCAGCATATTGGGCGGCGATCTGCGACCATTCGCCAATGGGAGAGTATTTCTTGAAAATAACCTCGCCATCACGATCGGTGTAGATTTCAAGAGGGTCGCCCTCACGGATTCGCATAGTGCGGCGTATCTCCTTGGGAATAACAACGCGCCCAAGATCATCAATTCTTCTGACAATGCCCGTAGCCTTCATATATAAATCTCCTTTTTTACATTTATAAATATGTGATTATAGTATCTGTAAGCAAAGGAGAATTATACAATGGGAAAATATTTTTTCATATAACGAGAGATAAGGATCGGATAGTGAGAAAGTGGATATGTGAGAGATGTCATATTTTACATATTAATATATAAAATATTTATATGGTGTTGGTTCTGTGCATTAACATATTTTACTTTTCCGCTGTGATATACTAGAAAAATGGCATTATAGTCATTAAAAATCTATAAAGGAGAAAAACATGAACAAGAAGACTACAAAGAGAGCATTGCTCATGAGCGCACTTTCTCTCGTGCTCTGTGTTTCAATGCTCGTAGGTTCTACATTTGCATGGTTTACAGATTCTGTAACAAGTGCAAATAACATCATTAAGTCCGGTAATCTTGACGTTGAGCTTGATTATTGGAACGGCAGTGAATGGAAGAGCATTGAAAATGCTTCCGACATTCTTTCCGGCGACAAGTGGGAACCCGGTTACGTAGGAATTGCTTATATCAGACTGAGCAACCTTGGTACACTTGCTACTAAGTATCAGTTTGCTATTAACGTAAATTCCGAAAAGGCCGGTGTTAATGCTGCAGGTGATAGCTTCCTTCTTTCTGATTATATCTATTTTGATATTCAGGAAGGCAATGCTGATGCTGACGGCAATCCCGTTCTTTATGCAGACCGTCAGGATGCTATGAAGGACATTGCTGGCAAGAAGATCAACGAGGGCTTCATTGACAGAGGCTATTTCTCTGATAAGGGTGAGCAGTATTATAACGTTATCGCTTACATGCCTGAAACAGTTGGCAACGTAGCTAACAACGATGGTAAGACAATCCCTGAGATCAACCTCGGTATCAGTGTATTTGCAACACAGAAGGATTCCGAGTCCGATTCTTTTGATCAGTATTACGATGAAAACGCTGCATCCTTCACAGTTGCAGAGGCGAATGCTATGATTGAAAAGAACAAGGACGTTATCCTTGTTGGCGCAAACGAACCCACAGAGACAATCTACGTTCCTGCTAATTACACAGGCACTATCACTCTTGACGACGTAAGCGTTGCAGGTATCCAGCAGACAGATGCAGTTACATATTCTGCAACAGCATCTGAGGCAAACACAGTAAACCTCGTTGTTTACGGCAACCTTGTTGTTAAGGCAACAGCAAATGATACTTCCGCTATCACAGCTGAGAAGATCAGCATCACAGGTAACGGAAATGTTACAGCTATTGCAAACGGTCTGCACGCTTATGGTATCGGCGGTGGCAACACTAAGGAGATCACAATTAAGGGTGTAACAATCGTAGACGTTAAGGGTGGCTCCGTTCAGGCTGAGTTCATCAACGACACAAAGTATGGTAAGAGCGAGCCCGAAGGCGGCGCTGCTATCGGCTCCGGTTGCAACGGCGCAGTTATCACACTTGAAAACGTAACAGTTAAGAACGCAGAAGGCGGCTCCAAGGCTGCAGCTATCGGCGGCAGCTACTGGACAGGTACAACAATCAACATTGTTGATTCTGTAATTGAAAACGTATTCGGCGGTAACGCTTCTGCAGCTATCGGCGGTAGCCGTGTAAGCAAGGAAGCTGACGAGGCTGAAACAGTTATCAATATCACAAACTCCGTGATCAAGAACGCAGTAGGCGGTCAGTTCGGTGCAGGTATCGGTAGCGGTTATGATACACATTGCAACGAAGTTCAGCCTCTTTGCACAATCAACATCACAGATTCTACAGTAACAGCTAAGGGTGGCAAGTACGCTGCAGGTGTAGGTACAGGTTTCCACAATGGCGCACTCGCAGGTGATATCGTTAACAGCACAATCAACGCTACATGCGGTGAGAAGGTTTATAAGGATACATATACAGCTGCTATGGATGTTGGCTTTGGTGTTGTTGATCCTGCAAGAGAAGGCAAACAGACAAATAGCTATCTCAACTACAACGGCACTAAGATTTCAATGGCATCTGCTCCCGACATAATTGCAACAACTGAAGAACTCAAGGCAGCTCTCAATGCAGGCGCTGAGTCTGTGTACCTTTCCGCAGGTACATACACACTTCCTTCCCTTAACGGTAAGGAGGGTGTAACAATCGAGGGCGCAGAGGGTGTAAATATCAACCCTGTTGATTCATTCAACTTCGGTAAGGATACAACTATCAAGAATATTTCCGTTACATCCACCACAAATGCAGTTCGTAAAGGTTATGTGAATGGCGACGTAGTGTTTGAAAATTGCGAATTTATCGGAAAGCAGTATGCTTTTCATATTGATGGCGCCAATGGTGGCCACGTAGTATTCAATAACTGCACATTTAAGAATCGCGTAGCACTTGCATCCACAGGTACATACGAGTTTAACGAATGTACATTCCTGTATCAGTTTTCCAACTATAACGAAATCAACCTTTACAGTAATACAGAATTTAACAACTGTAAGTGGGATAGCAAGAGAATTATCACCTATAATGCAGATCCCGGCAAAATTGATGTAACTATTGATGGCACAGCAATTGATAGAAAAGTATATTTCATTTCTGATGCAAG
>JAZORY010000040.1:0-41671 GCA_045656825.1 Candidatus Avispirillum sp. | reverse complement strand
AAATCTGTCATACTCTTTGATGGTCTGATAGTCCAAGTCCTTGCGGTCAACAACAAACAGCACCTTATCAATGTAGGGCAAGTTTGTAGCAAGCTGTGCCGTCTTGAAAGAAGTGAGGGTTTTGCCGCTACCTGTAGTATGCCAAATGTATCCGCCCGCTTCGATCTTTCCGGTTTTCTTGCTGTTGGACGATGTCTCAATTCTGTTCAAAATGCGTTCTGTTGCAACGATCTGATAAGGACGCATGACAAGCAGCAATTCCTCAGATGTAAACACACAGTATTTTGTCAGAATATTCAGCAGAGTATGCTTGGCAAAGAACGTTTTTGTAAAGTCAACAAGGTCTGCAATCACTCTGTTGTTGCCATCTGCCCAATAGGAAGTGAACTCAAAGCTATTGGAAGTTTTCTTACTATTCTTTTTGCCGGTGCCGTCATTCTCTTTGATATGGCTTGCTCTGGTGGTATTGGAATAATACTTTGTGAATGTGCCATTGGAGATGACAAAAATCTGCACATACTCATAAAGTCCAGAACCTGCCCAGAAGCTGTCTCTCTGATAGCGATTGATCTGGTTGAAAGCTTCTTTGATCGCAACACCACGGCGCTTCAGCTCCACATGAACTAACGGGAGACCGTTCACAAGAATGGTCACGTCATATCGGGTATCGTGATTTCCGGCCCCTTCTTCATACTGATTGATGACCTGCAAACGGTTGTTGTGGATATTCTTTTTATCAATCAGATAGATGTTTTGAGTTCTGCCATCTTCGCAAGTTAGGTTCTGTACATAGTCTTCCTGAATCTTACGAGTTTTTTCCACGATGCCTTCGTTAGCATTGGCAATCTTGGATTTGAAGAAGGTTTCCCATTCTTTGTCGGTGAAGCTGTACTGATTAAGACGTTCGAGCTGCTTGCGAAGGTTAAGCACGAGATCTTCTTCATTGTGAATGGGCACGTACTCATAGCCTTGTTCGCCAAGCATTTTGATAAAAGCTGCTTCCAGAGCGGCTTCACTCTGATATGCATCGGAGCGTTTCTCCTGTGGCTCATATTCAGTTACAACGGTACTTTCATTGGTTGAAAGTACAATGTTATATGTACTCATCGTATTACTTCCTTACCCCCATTCTGTATAGGATTTAATCTTCATGTAAGTCGGGCTGGATGTTTCCTTTATGGTTTCTACAAGCTTTAGTTCGTTTTCGCAGAGTTCTGCAAGTATGAAGTGTCCTTCATACAGGAAAGTGAAGTACACATCGAATTGTGCAGCAACATCCTTACGATATTTGAATGCTTCGGAGAAATCTTGTGTCAAAGCCTCGATAATATCTGTTACCACGACAGAAAAGTCATTATCGGTTTCTGTAAAAAACTCGTACGGGAAGAACATTAAAATATGTTTTTGAGTTTCAAGGGTATCCAATAAAGCCTTGATATCCGTTTCAATGCCTTGCTTTTTCTCCTTGCTGTTTCGCATTGACATCAATTCAGCAAGATTCATTGATCTCAACGCCGCAAAAATGCGTGTTGCCTGAATAGGCTTGTACTTGGGATTGTCAGCCTCTATTTTAGGGCCACAATAAGCAGTAACACCTTCTGCCATTTGATAAATTCCACCCGAAAACAAGTTCCTGGCTCGCAGCGCAGTTTCGCTGGCAATCAACTTGAAATCGAGGGAATAGTTTTCAGAAATGCAATCCCATTCACCATGAGATTCGTCCGGTGGAGCGGTATAATCTAAACCGTTGGACTTGACCTTGAAATGCTGGGACGCATTGACTACTTCACGCAAATATATTTCATAATCGCAATCTACCATTCCGGTTATGAAGCCTTTGCAGATAAGTGCTGCAGGAAGCAATTTTGCAGTCAGTGTTTTATCCATTTGTTTTTCCTTTCTCAAGGAAGCGGCTTGAAAGTTAAAAGCTTATCTCGATAATACCCATACTGCTTCTGTCGTGCTTCGATTTCCGCTGGAAGTCCCTCTGAAATATCGTGGTAAAGCGTATCAAAACGATCCAGAATACTGACCACATATTTCACTCTTTCCGGGCTTGGTACAGGGATAGGGATTTTGTTTAAGTTCTCCTGATTAAGCTTAGGCTGTGCGCCACCTGAAATATATTTGCTCAAATCAATCGAATTTAGATAGATCTCAACATATCTTCTCATTTCATAAGTGTCAAATTGTAGGACATGGGCATGATTATTGACCCAATTCTTACCGGATATAGAAAACGCAATTGGTGTGCTTCTGGCCAACAAATTGGCTCCGTCTTCTGATACTAACAGGAAATCTCCGTCAAAAATATAATCTTCAACATAGTCTACGATTCCTGATGCACCATAGTATGGATAGTTACCTACAACTCTATTGCTTTTAGTTATTGGCTTTCTTTGACGATCACAATTCTCTGAAATCTGATCCAGAGTAGTCCACTCGGTATCTGCATCATCAGCTAAATAAAGTGTATCTCTATAATATTCGTATTGCTTCTTTCTGGCTATGAGCTCTGTTGTAAGCTTTGTTGTAAGTTCCCCTGTAAGCACTGCGAAACTATCCAGAATATGGACGATTCTATATTGGATTTCAAGTGCAACAACAGGCATATCCAGACTTCTTACAATATCTGCATTTAAGTTTTGAACAGCACCGCCAAAAGATGCTTTTTGCCGCATTATCTGTTGATACCTATTAGAGCTCAGAAGGTGGTAGAGAAAATCCGGAATATAATAATCATCAAAATCACTTATCGCGAGCCAACCGTCATGAATACACCCCTGCGTCTGCAAAATATAAGGTCGTCCAAAGCTCATTGAATTAGATAATATAAAATCTCCTTCTTTTACAAAACGGGATTTTGCAGCTCCATCTGGAGTAATTCTCTCGGCAGTTTCAGTAATATACTTGCTCCCTGGCTTTACGTCACCAATCTTTATCCAATTTATTCCGTTTCCTTCCGTCGTTATAAAGTTTTTGATTGGTCGAGGAGAAGCGCCACGAACAATAGTTGCCATGTCCCCAAATGCTTTATATTCAACTCCATCAGGGCAAAGCGTATGTATCAATTCATTCAGTTTGTTCACTCTGCTCACCCCCATTATTAAACCCTATCGCATCCAACGCCTTTTTCAGTTCGGCATTGTTTTTGATTTCTTCTTCTTTTTTCTTAACATTATCCATGATGCCTACGACCAGACGGCGTAAAGGCTCATACTCTCTTAAAGCTGTTTCTTCGTCATCATTTCCATGAGCTATATTACTCAGACGCCGGAAAAGCTCATATCCATTGTCTGAATATATAACAGGAACTATGGAGCATTCTTTATCGACTGCCTTTATTACTTGCTCAAATGGTTTCATGCTTCCGTTTCGTTTGCGGATTTCAACCCCTGCGCTGTCTCCGACTTCTATCGTGATCTGTTCCAAAATCGAACGCAAATAAATAATGGATCCGGCACCCAATCTCTCTTTGTGCGCAATCTCAGCCTTGGCTAACCACTCAGTAAACTTATCCTCGGTTTCGACTGGAAGCTTAATGTTTTCTGGTAGTTTGAAATTCTGCTTTATTACGTAGACATTGGGGAAAGGTGCAAAAATATCATCAGCACCAACCAAAAACCAAGCCTGTACGCTGTGATTACAATTTTTGCAGGATGGATTGCTTTCCACATAATCCATACACTGCAATTCGCAATCTATACTGATCATTGATTTATTGATAATCAAACAGTGGAGTTTTAACGGAGAAACAAAAGAGACGCTATCTCTGCATGCCGTAGAGTAAAACGGCTGCATAATTGTTCCAATCTGGATTTCGATAAAATCACCGGCAGAAATCAATTGAACATCTTCAGTTTCTTCCTCAGGAGAAACCGTATATCTTTCCAAATCAATGAAAGACTCAATTTCTCCAGTATTTTTGTTTTTATCAGATAATCTACTGCTGAGTCTCATAAATTATCCCTCTAATTCTGCAATAATTTTTGCAATTTCGCTTCTCAGCACCTGCTCCCTTGCAACAATTTCTTCGATCTCTTTATTGAGCTTTGCGATATCAATTTCTTCTCTGGTATCTTCCTGCTCAACATAGGAACTGACAGAAAGATTATAGTCCTGTTCCACAATTTCTTCGTAAGGAACACAACGGGCAAAATGCTTTTTGTCAGCACGAGCAACAAAGGCATTTACAATATGCTCGATGTTTCCGTCAGGGCCATCGGTTAGCTTATTGTTATTCGTTACCTTTACGCACTCATTCGATGCGTCAATGAACAGAGTGCTGTTATCTGCCTTGCTGCGCTTTAAGACCATGATGCAGGTCGCAATAGAGGTTCCAAAGAACAGGTTGCTCGGCAACTGAATGATGCAGTCAATGAAGTTATTATCGATCAGATACTGACGGATTTTCTTTTCAGCACCACCACGGTACATGATACCGGGGAAACAAACAATTGCTGCCGTGCCGTTAGTAGCAAGCCAAGCCAAAGAGTGCATAATAAATGCAAGGTCAGCTTTGGATTTAGGTGCAAGCACACCGGCAGGAGAGAAGCGGGGATCGTTAATCAAAACAGGGTTATCATCGCCCTCCCATTTGATGGAGTAAGGCGGATTGGAAACGATAACCTCAAAGGGTTCATCATCCCAATGCTGTGGGTTCATCAGCGTGTCTTCGTGGGCGATATCGAACTTATCGTAGTCGATATCGTGCAGGAACATATTGATACGACAAAGGTTATAGGTGGTAAGGTTGATTTCCTGACCATAGAACCCCTGACGAACATTATCCTTGCCGAGGATTTTTGCAGCTTTCAAAAGGAGGGAGCCGGAACCGCAAGCAGGGTCGTAGACCTTGTTTACTTCGGACTTTCCTACAACGGCAATGTGGGTCAACAGCTCAGATACTTCCTGTGGAGTAAAGAACTCACCGCCGCTTTTTCCTGCGTTGGATGCGTACATGCTCATCAGGTATTCGTAAGCATCACCAAAAGCATCAATGGAGTTGTCCTTGTAGTTGCCCAGCTTCATGTCCGCAACGCCCTCAATTAACTTGACGAGATTGGCATTACGCTTGGCAACGGTGGCGCCCAGTTTATTGCTGTTGACATCAATGTCATCAAACAGGCCTGCGAAATTATCTTCACTCTCGCTGCCTTTTGCGGAATCCTCAATGTTTTTGAAGATCGTTTCCAACGTCATGTTCAGATTTTCATCGCCCGCAGCCTTTTTTCTGAGGTTGCAGAAAAGTTCGGAGGGGAGAATGAAAAAACCCTTTGTCTTGACCATATCTTCACGAGCCTGTTCTGCATCTTCGTCAGACAGCAAGGCATAATCAAAGCCCTCATTGCCGGCTTCGATCTCGCCCTCGTTAATATAGTTGGTCAGATTTTCGGAAATATAGCGATAGAACATCATACCTAACACATAGGACTTGAAATCCCATCCATCTACGCTTCCACGCAGGCCGTCAGCAATCGCCCATATTGCACGATGAAGTTCATCTCTTTCTTGATCTTTTCTAATATCAGCCATTGCTCTTTCCTCCGTTTATGTTTCCAACTGTTTTTCTGTATTTATCAGGATTTTTCAGATATGCTTCTGCCGCTTCATTGAAAAAATCAGCAAGTGAGCTATCATCCTGTATTAGTGCCAATTTCAACTGTTTGTGTAGTGACGCAGGTAAACGCACCTGTACCTGCTTATCACGATCCGATTTCAGATCTGTTTTCTGCATCACTTGCCACCTCCGAATGATATCATTATATCTGGATATAATGATATCATAGTTTGGAAAAAATGTCAACCCATAAAGTTATAGTATAAAGTAACAATATCTTAATTGATGGAATCAGTGTTTAGAGAATACTTAAAGCGATGCTTTAGAGCAATTAAATGAGTTATAAATAAATATCATTCATTTACTCCCTACCTGTGCTAAACCGGTAGGGAGAATTTATTTATGGAGATATTTATATGGAAAAAACGGACAAACGCAAGGACATTGGGATTTTACTTGAGAATTCTCATCTGCTAAAATTGTCGAAAGAGGTGATGCTAATGCTTGAGAATGATCCCGAACTTCTGAACTCAGTTTACAAAGAGATCAGCGAAAAACTAGGTATGGATGCCGCAATGGAGATATACCGGTTATTTAAGGGACAGCAGATAAGCTTTCCCATGAGGTTTTTCAATCCTACCAGAATTCAAAAATGTATTCTTGCTGAATACAACGGTTCTAACATCAAAACCTTGGCTATAAAATATGGATATTCCGAAAAGACTATCCGACGTATTATAAAAGACAGCTTAGAGTAAAAATGCTAATAACACGCTCATACCATAGGAGGCCTATTATGAAAAGAATAATGACGTCATTTCTATCATTTATAATCGCCATAAGTATTCTATCCAGTTGTAATAAACCCGAAAGCATACAATCTGAATCAACAGCCAATGACACAACAACATCACTAGAAACTACAGGTATTCATCCCACATTTGATATTTATGAGTATGAAAGAAAAAGCATTTATTGGTCCACTGAGAACATCTCATGGGATTTAGGAGGATATGTTCTTGAACTTAAATGCGACAACGAATCACAAAAGGTAGTTTTCACATTCAGTTTAACACAAGCAGCACCAGATAGTCGCGTGGCTTATGCCATAGCTGAAATGGAAATTTCCAAAATAAACAGCAACGAAATATTATTAAGCTTCGCTGACGATGATTGGGGACATTCCGGTAATATTAAATTAATATTCTCAGATGATAATATATTCTTCAAAATAGATGATATACAGAAGAATGATCCTGATTCATTTGACGTTTGGGGCTTTTCTGAAAATTCAGGATCACTCGTCGCTAATCCTGAAGCAAAGGCATCTCTTGAATACACTCAAGAAGATTATGACGCAATATACGGTGCAAACTCAACACCTATTTATTCTGAACCTTCTTACGACCCTAATAAAGCTAGCGGAATTCTTGCCTCTATGGGAATGACCGAAGAAGAATTTAGAGCTAGTTGTATGCCTTTAAACCCTACTGTGTATCCCGGCACAATTATAAAAAAAGGAACCACCGTACAATACGTCGAGTTGTATGAATTGGAAAGAAATCCCAATGCGTATATAGGCCAACACTTTGTTTTTGCAACCAATCCCTTTGAAAATCTTCCCTGCAGATTCTGTCATGGTGAAGATTTAACAGAAACACCTAAAGATCCCTGCTCACACAAAGATATTTCAGACGAATATCGAGCTACACTACACGACGACGGACTATACTATCGTTACCAATATAACCTAAATAAATTAGTGCCTTACGAATTACTTGGCAAAGATAGGTTTACTAATATATACGGAGATTCAGTAATTTCTGGGAGAAGCAACTCTAATTATTTGGTTTTTGATTTACGTGATGATATTTACTCTCCCAATATAACTGACGATTCAACCGTTATTGCTTACATGATTTTTAATGGAATTTCAGATAATATGTTAATATTTTCAATGATTTCTTGTGACATCCTATACGAATAGATTCTCATATCTTAAATCTAATAAAACCCATCATTTCAAACAAATGAAATGATGGGTTTTTATATTAATAACATCAAAACCGTCCAATAAACCGACCAAAAAAAAGGGAATACAATGGAATAGATCGGATTTAAGGACCCATAATTGAATAACAAAATTGAGCTTTGCTTTTTGAAATCAATACTCTTGATATTTTGTAAAAAAGCCGAAAACCCCTTATTTTTATAGGCTTTACGGTAATCAATACGCTATTATAAAACAAAAAAGACACCCGATGGGTGTCTTTGTTTTGGTTGCGGGGGTGGGATTTGAACCTCACGGCCTCCGGGTTATGAGCCCGACGAGCTACCAAGCTGCTCTACCCCGCGATATTAAATTGGTGCCGGAAACCGGGCTCGAACCGGTACGCAACTTTCGTTGCATTGGATTTTAAGTCCAAGGCGTCTGCCTATTCCGCCACTCCGGCACATAGCTTCGCTCGGACAGATGCTCAGTTTCCTCTCAGGCTTTCCCCTGAGTGCCTAACTATTATATCAAAGCACTCCCCTTTTGTCAACCCTTTTTTTAATTTTATTTTTAATTATTTTATCGACTCTTTTCGCTTATTCAGCGCCGAGCTTCGTTCTTATATATTCCCCTACCTCGTTCTCGCTTATTCCAAGCACGTAGGCAAATTCATCACACACAAGCTTTTCTGCCGACGAAAGTATGGTATCGTCTGTAACCGTAAGCTTTTTACCAAGATCACTCAGCTTTTGCTTTCTTCTGTAAAGACAACGGATCAAGCGAAGAAGAACCTCGGGGTCTCCCTGCTTCAGCTGATTTTTGAATGCTTCCCCTCGCACGTTATTATTTTCTATCCACTCTATTTCGTTTTCATCAGCTGAGCTGAGTATATTATCTATTTCCTCTCGGTTGAGAACATATCTCATTTTTGAAACAAGCTCTTCCTTATGCGACGGAACGAACAATATGGAATTTTTATTTCCTACGGGCTTCAGCACGTAATATGTATGCTCCTCTGTTTCCATAGGAAAGGTCATTTTCTGCACGTCGTCTATTTTACACATTCCGTTTGAGCCGTACACCACAAAATCGCCCTTGCTATATTTCATTTCTATCATCCTCTACAAAAATAATAAAAACAGCGTGTGCACAACTGGACTTACGCCATCGGCTACACGCTGTTTATTTATTATACCTTATTTTACAAAGGATTTTCAAAGGACATTTTCACCAAATATAATAATTTATTTTGAAACAGTTACTATATATCCATCAACGTTATTTCCTGAAATTTCGTACTGAACGAAATTGGGAACGGTGATTTTTGTGGTCTCGCCTGCTGAGGGAACGTAATAGATCATATAGTCCACGTCAAGCTCAGGATCATATTCCATCTGGCTCATAGTTCCGTCGTTAATGGTGAGCACGTATGTATCCATCGTATATGATTTGATATAATCAATATACTCTTCAAGGCACATATCAAGCTCCGTCATAATGCTTGCATGGGGTACGCCTACGTAGCGATAATGCCACGTTTCTCCGTTTATTCCCGTTATATACTGCTTTTCGGGGGTATATCTCAGAATAAATCCATAATCGTTACAATGCTCTCTGAACCAAGCGCACTCCTCGTCGCTTTCAACGTAGGAAATAGCTCCTCCGCGATTTACGTTCAGGTCAAGTGCAAGTCCTGTATGGTGCTCGCTATGGCCGGGATTGGCAACGTATTTTTTTGCATACTCCTCGCCGTTAGCGTTTTTATAATATTCATACGTATTGACCTGATCCTCATAGCTACGGTACGCGCTATTCATCTGCAGGAAATTGAAGCCAGTTGCCTCGTACATATCGTCCATCATAGCATTAAAGATCTCGATGGTGCTCTGTCTCAGCTGGATTGTATTATCTCTGATAACGTAATTCTCGTTTTTAACCTGGGAAACGTAGGTTATCTCGTCAACCTCTATCTGAGAGAAGGCATAGGGATATGCATAGTTTACGAGAATCAGGTTTCCCATATGCATTTCCTCCTCAGAAACTGTAACCGTTATTTCCTTGGGCGGTTCAGTTTCGGGGATGGTTGTGCTTTCCGCTGCAGTTGTAGTTTCGCCGTTCATAGACGCCACAGCATCGTCGCGTCCGCCCGTTGCAATAACGTACACACAAACGCACATTATAACAGCGAAAATAAGCGTTATAAGAACAACGCCTGCATTAGCCTTACGATAGCGCTTTCTATGAGGGCGTGTTACGGGCTTGCGAAATTTATCGTGTCCGACCTCCTCGGGAGTATATCGGCGCTTAATCTCGGGCTCGTAGCCAAAATTGGTATTATTCTGATTCTGGTTATTATTTCTGTTATTATAATTTCCGTTATTCATAACAATATCCTTAAAACAGACAGACCTGCATCGAAAGTGATGCAGGTCCTATCATAATTACTCTGTTACTTCTTCTGCATCAAGTGCATCGCGACGGGAAAGGTTCATTCTGCCTCTTTCGTCAACACCGAGGAACTTAATCTTCATTGTGTCGCCAACGTTGCATACGTCTTCAACCTTTTCTGTACGCTTGCGGTCGAGCTTGGAAATGTGAACAAGGCCTTCCTTACCGGGAGCAAACTCAACGAATGCGCCGATGGGGATAATTCTTGTTACAACGCCCTCATAGATCATACCAACTTCGGGCTCGAATACGATACCGTCGATGATCTTCTTAGCTGCTGCAATTGCATTCTTATCAACTGCAGAGATAAATACGCTACCATCGTCCTCGATATCAACCTTTGCGCCTGTGTCAGCAACGATCTTCTGGATAACCTTACCGCCGGAGCCGATAACCTCACGGATCTTATCTGTGGGGATCTTCATGGAGATCATCTTAGGAGCGTAATCGGAAACCTCAGCTCTGGGAGCTTCGATTGCCTTAAGGATAACCTCGTCGATGATATAATCACGACCCTTATGAGTTACCTCGAATGCCTCGCGGATGATTTCAGGTGTAAGACCGTCGATCTTAAGGTCCATCTGGATAGATGTGATACCCTTATGTGTACCTGCTACCTTAAAGTCCATATCGCCATAGAAGTCTTCAAGGCCCTGAATATCGATCATTGTCATGAAGTCGTCAGAATCCTCATCTGTGATAAGACCGCAGGAGATACCTGCAACGGGAGCCTTAATCGGAACACCTGCATCCATAAGAGCAAGTGTGGAGCCGCATACGGAGCCCTGAGATGTGGAACCGTTGGAGGAAACAACCTCAGAAACAAGGCGGATAGCATAGGGGAATTCTTCAACGGAAGGAAGAACGGGAACGAGAGAACGCTCAGCCAGCGCACCATGACCGATTTCACGACGGCCGGGTGTTCTGGATGCCTTAGCTTCACCTACGGAGTAGCCGGGCATATTATAGTGATGCATATATCTCTTGGATTCTTCTTCCCAGATTGTGTCAAGCATCTGCTCCTCGGAGATAGGACCGAGAGTTGCAAGTGTGAGAACCTGTGTCTGACCACGTGTGAAGAGACCGGAGCCATGAACTCTGTTGAAGAGACCAACTTCAGCTGCGAGAGGACGGATCTCGTCCATTCTTCTGCCGTCTACTCTCTTCTTATCGCGAAGGAGCCAACGACGAACGATCTTCTTCTGGATCTTATAGATAAGCTCAGGATATACTGTTTCAAGATCAGGATACTTTTCAAGGAATGCTTCCATAACCTTATCCTGAATGGGTTCCATACGCTCGTCGCGAACGTTCTTATCGTCTGTATCAAGAGCGAACATTACGTCTTCTTCAACGAATGCGAACACTTCATCAAACATATCGTGATCAAGCTCGCAGGAGGGATAATCAAACTTAGGCTTACCAACCTCAGCGATGATGTGTCTGATAAATACGAGAAGCTGCTTGATAACTGCATGGCCAAGCATAATAGCATTGAACATATCGTCATCAGAAACTTCCTTTGCGCCTGCCTCGATCATAACAACCTTCTCTTCGGAAGCTGCAACTGTGAGCTCGAGAACGCTTGTTTCTCTCTGCTTAACTGTGGGGTTGATCATGATCTTGCCGTCTTCTGTCATACCTACGAAAACGCCACCGATAGGACCATTCCAGGGAATATCGGAAATGGAGAGGGCGATGGACGCACCGATCATTGCTGTGATCTCAGGAGAGCAATCGTGGTCTACGGAGAGCACTGTGAGAGAAAGGTTTACGTCGTTACGAAGGTCCTTGGGGAAAAGGGGACGGATAGGACGGTCGATAACTCTGGATGTGAGGATAGCCTTTTCGCCGGGACGACCTTCACGCTTGAGGTAACCACCGGGGATGCGGCCTACGGAATACATTCTTTCCTCAAAATCAACGGAAAGGGGAAGGAAGTCGATGCCTTCACGGGGACGTGCACTTGCTGTTGCACAAGCGAGAACTGCTGTTTCACCATAACGAACGATACAAGAGCCATTTGCAAGACCTGCAATCTTACCTGTTTCTACGATAAGGGGTCTGCCTGCGAGTTCAAACTCGAATGTTCTGTAATTTTCAAACATTTTTATTAATTCCTTTCATTCTATTTTCCGTTTCTCCAAAAAGGTTTAGCACTTAAATACGAACTCTCACCCTCAGCTCATATTTAACTGCTAATCCAAACCGGAGAAACATTTTTTTACAAATAGCGGCTGCGACAAGGTTTTTGCGCCTTGCCGCAGCCGACATTTTTCCTTGCTATTTGCCGGACTTTGTAAAAGTAAAATTACTTTCTGAGACCGAGCTTTTCAACGATTGCACGGTAACGGTTGATATCCTTCTTCATAAGGTAGTTAAGAAGGTTACGACGATGACCTACCATCTTCATCATACCGCGCTTAGAGTGGAAGTCCTTCTTGTTGAGCTTAAGGTGCTCTGTGAGAGTCTTAATTCTGTAAGAAAGAATTGCGATCTGTACTTCAGGAGAACCTGTGTCGCCTTCGTGCATCTTGTACTCTTCGATGATTTTTGCCTTTTCTTCAACTGTGATCATTTTGATTCACCTCATAAAAATAATAATTTTAGCATCAAGCAGCTCAGAGAGCGGTGGGTGATCATAGCCTGAAATTCACAAGCCTTATATCCGCATTCCGAGAAGCCGACATTGCCAAAGCGAATTATATCACATTCACCTCGGCTTGTAAATAGGTTTTCACAAACTTTTTTAGTTTTTTTCGTTGGTTATTTACAAGCATTTTAATCCTTTCTTTTGACCTGCGTTTATTGTATTATGAGACGAAATATGATAAAGTATATGTATGCAAATCCTTAATCAAGGAGATTTTTATGAAAAAACAAGTTTTTAACCCCTTTCTTCCTTCATGGGAATATATCCCCGACGGCGAGCCTCACGTTTTCGGCGACAGAATATATCTCTACGGAAGCCACGACCGCTTTAATTCCGACAATTTCTGCCTCAACACCTACGTTGGCTGGTCTGCGCCCGCAGACGATCTTTCCGACTGGAAATTTCACGGCGAGACCTACGACACTATAAACGATCCCTACAATCCCGACCGCAAATGGACAGGATACGCGCCCGACGCCTGTCTTGGTCCTGACGGCCGTTACTATCTCTACTATGCGCTTAACAGCGACTCTATTATGAGCGTTGCCGTTTGCGACGAGCCTGCGGGTAAGTTTGAATTCTACGGGCATATAAAACTGCCCGACGGCAGAATCTACGGCACCAAAAAGGGCGACGTTTTCTGCTTTGACCCCGGCGTTCTTGTTGACGACGACGGAACTGTTCATCTCTATATGGGCTTTTCTCCCACGTGGGAGCTTTCCGACGACATAAGCGATGCCCTTGCAAGAGCAAGAATTGACGGCGCATATCACTTCCGGCTTGAACCCGATATGCTGACCATCAAGGGTGAGCCTACAATGGTTTGCCCCGGTATGCTTCACACGAAGGGAACGGGCTTTGAGGGCTACGGATTCTTTGAGGCTCCCAGCATCCGAAAATTCAACGGCAAATATTATTTTATCTACTCCTCTGAAAACTATCACGAGCTTTGCTACGCCATAGGCGAACGCCCCGAGGGACCTTTTACATACGGCGGTGTCCTCGTAAGCGACGTTGACCGCGGAATCAACGGCAACACAGAGCCGCTCAACTACCCCTCAAACAATCACGGCAGCGTTGAAAAAATCGGCGATGATTACTACGTTTTCTATCACCGACACACAAACAGAAATATGTTCTCACGTCAGGCGTGTGCCGAAAAAATAACGATGACACCAGACGGCCACTTTGTTCAGGCAGAGGTTACAAGCTGCGGACTTAACGGCGGCGCGCTTCGCGGAAAAGGAACCTACGAAGCACGAATTGCCTGCAATCTTTCCTCCGACGGCGGATGCTCAAACTACGGTTGGGATCACTACGACGCCATGCCCTACTTTACTCAGACGGGCAAAGACAGAGAAGAAAACGGAGATCAGTATATCGCCCATATGGACGACGGAAGCTGGGCAGGCTTTAAGTACTTTGAATTTGAAGGCGGAGAAAAAATACAGATCACTGTCATAGCAGATGACGAGGGCGCCTTTGAGGTCTCCACCGTACGCGGCGGAGAGACGATGATAAAAATTCCCGTTTCCGCATCGGATAAAGCCACGACGTTTGAAGGCACAGGCACTCTTCCTGCCGGCACTCATCCGCTCTTTTTCACCTATCGCGGCAACGGACACGTAGATTTCATTTCGTTTGAACTTAAATAACAGCAAAACGGCGGAAATCCCGCCGTTTTTTAATTGTTCATTGTTGCAGATAAAACAGCGAATGCATTAAACCGTTCTTTTTGCAAAAACAGTTTTCCACAGGCTGACACCCCCTGCCAGAATAAGCATCGCGCCAAAAATTCGCCTGAGCAGCTCGGGATGCACCAACGCTGCCAGGTGAGACCCCAGAACAGCAAACGCGGATCCGAACACAAAGCATATCATAACAAACATCACGTTTATTTTCCTTTTGTTTATATGATAGAGCATAGCTGCGCCCGAAGCGAAAAGAAAGAAAAACAAATTGGCGCCTTGCGCTGTTCTCTGCTCCACTCCGTCAAACATAGTTAGATATATCACAAGCAGTCCTCCGCCACCCACACCCATTCCTGCAAGAATTCCGAAAAGCACACCTGCTGCTAAATCTATTATCATATTTTAGTCCTTTTTATATTAGTGTGAGCAATCAAAGCTGTTATATACAAAATTCTTCAAAGGATAATTTACCGACACAAACCATATTTTGTTCCCAAACAAAAATGACCGCCGAAGCGGTCATTTTTTATCAAATCAAATTAGTCAACAAGAGAAACTTCCTTGCCTGTCTTAGCAGACTCATAAATAGCGGAAAGAATCTTGATCATATTAACGCCCTGCTGAGGAACGAAGTCGGGCTTAGCACCGTCAAGAACTACATCGAGGAAGTGGCGGATGTTGCCTTCGTGGCCTGTCATATAGCCTGCATCTGTCATATCAACATCGATAAGCTTGCCGTAAACCTCGCTGAGAACCTTACAGGTTGTACCAGCCTGCTGCCACTTAACGCCTGCCTTGGAGCCGCGAAGCTCAACAAAGTTGAGGTCGTATTCTTCAATGTTGGAAGCCCAGGAGAATTCGATCTGGAGACATGCGCCGTTATCAAACTTGATGAAGCCCATTGCAAGGTCTTCAACGTCGAACGTGCCGTCTGCCTGGCTTTCACCGAATGCTGCATGCTCGGAGGATGCCTGAGCATCATCGTCAGCAAACTTTGTGAAGATAGAACCGGAAACTGCAACAGGTGTGGGGTTGCCCATGAGGTACATAGAAAGGTCGATCATATGTACGCCAAGGTCGATAAGGGGACCGCCACCGGACTGCTCCTTAGTTGTGAACCAGCCGCCCTTGCCGGGAATACCGCGACGACGGATCCAACCGCAACGGCCTGCATAGATATCGCCAAACTCGCCTGCATCAGCCAGAGCCTTAAGCTTCTTGGATGTTGCAACGTGGCGGTTGTTTCTCATGATCATGAGAGTTTTGCCTGCCTTTTCACTTGCAGCCTTCATTTCGAGAGCCTTCTCAACGCTTACAGAGTCGGGCTTTTCACAGAATACGTGCTTGCCGAGCTCGAGAGCCTTGATAGCAAAGGGAGCATGGAGATAGTTAGGAACGCAGATATCGATTGCTTCGATATCGGGGTTCTGAATGAATTCGTCAAACTGTGTGTAGCACTTAGCGTTTGCAAGAACGTCTGTACCGGCCTCGTTCTTAGCGTAAGCCTGAGTTTCTTCGCATCTGCCCTCAACGATGTCGCAAAGAGCAACGATTTCAACTCTGTCAGCAACATGAGCGTAAGCGGGAAGATGAGCCCACTTCATGATACCGCCGCAACCAACGATACCGATCTTAAGTTTCTTATTTGCCATATTAGTGTACCGTACCTTTCTTGGTATTATTTACATATCTGATTTGAGAACAAATCTCTCTAAGATAAATTTTACCACAAATATAACATCATTTCAATGCATAGGCGAAATTTTATTGTGTTGTTTTTATAGTATTTTTATGCTAAAATAAAGATAACAGTTAAGGGAGGTGCAGTATGCTCAAAAAATTCATTTCCTACTACAAGCCCCACAAGCTGATATTCACTCTCGATATGCTTGCCAGCCTTGTGGTTTCTATGATAGCAATTGTTTATCCTATCGTTACAAGAACAATGCTTAACGATCTTATCCCCAACAGAAATTACAGAATGGTTGTCATTTTCGGATTGACACTTCTCATTTTGTACGTCGTTCGTATGCTGCTCAATTATTTCATTCAGTATTACGGGCACGTTATGGGCGTTCGTATGCAGGCACAGATGCGAAGCGATATGTTTAACCATCTCGAAAAGCTGCCGTACAGCTTCTACGATAAAAATGAAACGGGCAAGATAATGTCCCGAATGACAAGCGACCTCTTTGATATCAGCGAGCTTGCCCATCACGGACCTGAAAATCTGCTTATCTCCTCCATTTCCATCATAACGTCATTTATCTATCTTTCAACCATAAACATCTGGCTCACTCTGATCATATTTGTTTGTGTTCCCTTTCTTTTGCTTATCGCCTCAAAGCTGCGAGGCAAAATGAGAGCAGCATTCAAGCAAAGCAGAGCGGCAACTGCAGAAATAAACGCCGCTCTTGAAAGCAGCATTTCCGGCATCAGAGTTACAAAGGCATTTACAAACTCCGAGAAGGAAAGAGAAAAGTTTGAGATTGGAAACAAGTCCTTTGTCAATTCCAGAAAAGAAGCTTATGATGCAATGGGAAAGTTCCATTCCTCAACGGCGTTTATAACTGACATTTTCAACGTTATAGTTCTTATTGCCGGAGGCTTTTTCCTTTACAGCGGATCAATCGGCTTCGGCGATTATTCAGCCTTTATCGTTTCCGTAAATCTCTTCATTTCCCCTGTAATGACGCTGATAAATTTCACAGAGCAATATCAGAATGGCGTTACGGGCTTCGAGCGCTTCCTTGAAATTATGGCAGAGGAGCCTGAAAAGGATCCTGACGGCGCAGTTAATATGGGGCGCGCCGAGGGCCACATCACCTTCGAAAACGTTACAAGCGCTTACGAAGAAGGCAGAGACGTTATCCGCGGAATCAACCTTGATATTGAAAAAGGCAAAACCTATGCACTTGTCGGCGCAAGCGGCGGCGGAAAAACAACCATCTGCCATCTTATTCCTGCATTTTATGATATCTCCAAGGGAGATATTAAAATTGACGGCAGAAGCATAAAGGAAATAACCAAAGCCTCTCTTCGCCGCAACATAGGTATAGTTCAGCAGGATGTTTATCTTTTCAATGCATCTATTAAGGATAATATTCTCTATGGTCGTCTTGATGCAACGGACGAAGAGGTGTACGAGGCGGCAAAGAGAGCTAATATCCACGAATATATCATGTCCCTTCCCGAGGGATACGAAACCAATATCGGCGAGCGCGGCGTGAAGCTATCCGGCGGACAGAAGCAAAGGCTCAGTATTGCAAGAGTTTTCTTAAAGAATCCTCCCATACTTATTCTTGACGAGGCAACCAGCGCTCTTGACAACACAACGGAGATTCTCATTCAACGCTCTCTCAACGAATTATGCAAAGGAAGAACGACACTTGTTGTTGCCCATCGCTTGTCCACTATCAAAAATGCGGACGAGATAGTTGTGATAGAGGACGGCGTTATAACGGAAAAAGGAACTCACAATGAGCTCATCTCCCTCGGAAAGACCTATTCTCATCTTTACAATCTTCAGTTCAGAGAAGACTAAAGCATACAAAAAAGGCAATGCATAAGCATTGCCTTTTCTTCTTACGTTTAGGGAGAAATTACTTAACTTCAACCTCAGCGCCAGCTGCTGTGAGCTTAGCCTTGATGTCTTCAGCTTCTTCCTTGCTTGCGCCTTCCTTAACAGTCTTGGGAGCACCCTCAACCATTTCCTTAGCTTCCTTAAGGCCGAGACCTGTGATCTCACGGATAACCTTAATTACGTCGAGCTTCTTAGCGCCGAAGTTCTTGAGAACTACGTCGAATTCTGTCTTTTCTTCAGCTGCGGGAGCTGCTGCGCCACCTGCTACTGCTACTGCTACGGGAGCTGCGGATACGCCGAACTCCTCTTCGATTGCCTTTACAAGGTCTGCAAGCTCAAGAATTGTAAGAGCTTTGATTTCTTCAAGAATAGCTGTTGTCTTTTCGCTAGCCATTTTAATGTACCTCCGAAATTTAATAGTTGTTTTTTATTTTTTATGCTGATATATTACTCAGCTGCGGGTGCTTCCTCAGCAGCTTCTGCTGCAGGAGCTTCCTCTGTTGCGGGAACTTCTTCGCCGCTCTTGTCGATAATTGCCTGAAGGGCAACTGCGAGTCCGGAAAGGGGACCCTGAAGGGAACCGAGCATTCTTGCAATAAGAACTTCCTTGGAAGGAATCTCAGCAAGCTCGTTTACTACTGAAGCAGGAACAACTGCACCTTCAAGGAAACCGCCACGAATCTCGAAAGACTCGATCTTGTCTGCATATTCCTTGAGGATCTTTGCAGGAGCAACTGCATCGTCGAAGCTGATTGCAAGTGCGTTCATACCTTCAAGCTCACTCTTGATTGCGCCGAGACCAACTTCGTCAGCTGCACGGCCGATAAGAGAATTCTTGATTACTGTGTACTCAACGCCAGCCTTACGGAGCGCTGCACGAAGCTTTGTATCATCTTCAACAGTAATACCCTGATACTTTACAAGAACACCGGATACTGCACGACCCATCTTTTCAGAGAGCTCTGCAACAACGGCCTTCTTCTGTTCAAGAACCTTAATACTGGGCATTTTAATTTCCTCCTTGTAAGAATTGTCGACACCAAAAATAGAAAAAGTCTTATTCCGGCGCGCCGAAAAAAGACTACATAATCATTTATGCTTGTCTCCTCGGCAGGATAGCTTTTCGCTTTTACCGAAACCTGCTGTCTTTGGTGAACAGCAGGATTATATCACAGCGAGCGTGTCTTGTCAAGTACCTTTTCAAAATATTTTTTTGTTTTTTTATTTTCGGATTCACATATAATAAATATGTAAACTTTGATAGACAAGATGACAAAAATGGTTTATAATGTATATAATGGATAATTATTTATCAAGGAGATCACTCATGAGACTTAACACCAAAAGAACCGTTCTTATCGGTTTTGCTTTTCTTGCTATCTCTGCCTTCTGGCAAATGTATGACAATCTGGTTCCCCTTATCCTGACAAGAACGTTCAACATCAACGAAACTATTTCAGGCGCTATTATGGCTGCCGACAACGTTCTCGCCCTGTTCCTGCTCCCCATTTTCGGAACGCTTTCCGACAAGTGCAAGAGCCCTCTGGGACGCCGCCGTCCTTACATCCTCCGCGGAACGTGCGTGGCAGTTGCTCTTATGATGGGGCTACCCATTCTTGACAACAGCTATGCTGAGGCTCCTGCGCAGATCAAGGTGATCGCATTTGTTGCCCTACTCGGACTTTTGCTTATTACAATGGGCACGTTCCGAAGCCCTGCCGTTGCCCTGATGCCTGACGTTACGCCCAAGCCGCTTCGCAGCAAGGCAAACGCCATAATAAATCTGATGGGCTCTATCGGCGGAATTCTGTATCTGATCATCACCAGCGTTATATATTCACCTAAAAGCGCAAACGGAGAGCACGTTAACGTTCTTCCCCTCTTCATCATAGTGGGAGCGATCATGCTCATCTCTCTTTGCGTCATTATGTTCTTCGTTAACGAGCCGAAGCTCGCTCTTGAGCAGGCTGAATATGAAAAGAATCATATGGAAGAGGAGCTGACTGAGGCTCTCAACGAGCAAACAGCCGCACTTCCCCGCCCCGTCAAGCGCAGCCTGATCTTTATGCTATGCTCAATCACCCTTTGGTTCATTGGATACAACGGAATCACCACCTGGTTCAGCACATATGCCATGGAGGTGTGGAACATGACCCTCGGTAATGCAACCACATGCCTCACCGTTGCAACAGCAGGCGCTATTATCAGCTACATACCCGTCGGTATAATCGCAAGCCACGTTGGACGTCGCCGCACTATAAAATTTGGCGTTGCCCTCCTTGCAACCTGCTTCTTTATCGCTTTCCTGTATACGCTTATCTCCGACAAATTCTCCCCTGTGCTTCTTATTCTCTTTGTTCTCGTTGGCGTGGCTTGGGCTTCCATCAACGTAAACAGTCTTCCCATGGTTGTTGAAATGTGCAAGGGCTGCGACGTCGGTAAATTTACAGGTCTTTATTACACCTTCAGTATGACGGCTCAGATCGTAACTCCCATCGTTGCAGGCTTCCTTATGCGCAACGTCAGCTATAAGGTTCTCTTCCCTTATGCCGCTATCTTCGTTGCCCTCTCCTACGTTACTATGAGCTTCGTTCGACACGGAGACAATAAGATAGAAGCCAAACGCGGACTTGAAGCATTTGACGTTGAGGATTGAGGTTGATTTATGACAACTCTTATAGTCGTTATCCTTATCTTGCTGTTAATCATTCTCCTATATCTTATGTCGCTTCGCGGCAGGAGAAATCATCCGGCGCTCAGCAGACTCCGCAAATGGTCATATGCCCACCGCGGTCTGCACAATAAGCCATTTGTTCCTGAAAACAGTCTGCATGCATTTTATCTTGCTCTGCAAAAGGGCTATGGAATCGAGCTTGACGTCCATCTTCTTCGCGACGGAGAGCTTGCTGTTATCCACGACAGCACTCTTCAGCGCACAACGGGACAAAAAGGCAAGATAGAGCACTTGACAAGTGCGGATCTTTCAAGATATAATCTTGAAGGAACAGATGAAACGATTCCCCTTTTCCGCGACGTTCTTCGTATGTTTGACGGAAAAGCTCCCCTGATAATCGAGCTGAAAACCGCAGGCGGAAATGCAGCAAGGCTTTGCGAGGCAACCTTTAAGCTCCTTGATAATTATAAGGGGCTCTACTGTGTTGAAAGCTTTGATCCGCGATGCCTTATGTGGCTTCGCAAGCATCGTCCGAAGGTTTGCCGAGGACAGCTTTCGCAAAGCTTCTTCAAAAAGCCAAGCGGTATGGGCAGAATAGTTGATTTCGTTCTCACACTTATGCTTGCAAACTTCCTCACGCGCCCCGATTTTATCGCTTATAAATTCAGCGACAGAAAAAATATCAGCAACGTTCTCTGCAGAAAGCTCTGGAAGCTTCAGGGCGCATCCTGGACTATCAGAACAAAAGCTGACTATCACAAGGCGCTCGGCGAGGAACTTATAACAATTTTTGAAAATTTTGAACCTTAAGGTTTCATGGAGGTATATTATGAGCTACAAAAAAGAGTTTATTGAATTTCTGATGGGTGCTGACGTGCTTCAGTTCGGCAAGTTCATCACAAAGAGCGGCAGAGAAACACCCTATTTCTTCAATGCAGGTAAGATCCGCACAGGTAAGCAGATCTGCGAAATGGGTAAGTTCTACGCTGCAGTTTATAACGAAAAGATCGCAAACAAGAATTCCGTTCTTTACGGACCTGCATACAAGGGTATTTCAATTGCAGTTTCCGCTTCCGTTGCTCTTGCAAACGAGGGCCTTGACCTTCCCTTCTTCTTCAACAGAAAGGAAGTTAAGGACCACGGCGAAGGCGGCATCTTCGTTGGCTATCAGCCTCAGAAGGGCGAGGAGATCGTTATCGTTGAGGACGTTATCACAGCAGGCACTGCTATCAGAGAAAGCATGGACATCCTCAGCACAATCGAAAACTCCAAGGTTACAGCGGCAATCGTTATGGTTGACCGTATGGAGCGCGGACAGAATGAGATCTCCGCAATTCAGGAAATTGGTGAAACATACGGCTTCCCCGTATACCCCATCATCACAGTTCTTGACATCATCGCATACCTTGAAGAGACAGGCGCTGATCCTGAGCTCATCGCTGATATGCACGCTTACCTCGCTAAATACGGCGCAAAGCAGAACTAATATGCTTATACGAAAAGAGCACCCATCGGGTGCTCTTTTTTATCGCAATTCAGCATTGGAACACAGCGGGCGGCTGTGGGATTAGACCTGCGAAAATTTTTCGCTATCCCGTAGGCACACTGTGTGTTAAATACGGGACGTCGAGGCGCCGTCCCATACCATTATCAAATATTGAAATCCAAATCCGTGAGGATTTGTTCCATAATTCAGCATTCTGCACTCTACATTCTTCATTAAAAAAGGCATCCTCTCGGATGCCTTTTTTCTTATTTGCTGATTGCGTACTTCATCATATAGTACTCATAGTAGTGGTTATATTCCTGAACCTTGCCTTCCTTAACGCGATTAAGATACTTATGCATATCCATATCATCGTGAGCCATTTCAAGAATACAAGCCGCGATGTTGGAGCAATGGTCGGAAACTCTTTCAAGGTTTGTGAGAAGGTCTGACTGAACAAATCCCATTTCAATTGTGCACTCGTTCTTTCTGAGACGGCGGATGTGCTGCTTTCTCATATAAGACTTGAGCTCGTCCACAACCTGCTCGAGAGGCTCAACAGTTACCGCTTTATCAAGGTCGTTATTAACGAGAGATTCAAGAGTGATGTCAAGGATCTCGTTTACAGCCGCAACAAGAACGTCAATCTCTTTCTTCGCTTCGGGAGAGAAGGAAAGCTTCTTTTCGTTCATCTCAACAACAGAGCCGATAACGTTGAGAGAGTGGTCGGAAATACGCTCGATATCACCGATAAGGTGGAGAAGCTTATTGGACTCGTTGCTGTCCTCTTCTGTGAGGCTGTGGCTTGAAAGCTTAACGAGATAAGAGCCGATCTTATCCTCGTATTTATCAACAACGTTTTCGCTTTCGCGAATCTCTTTTTCCTTTGCTTCATCATAAGGCTCGGAAAGCATTGCCATCGCAGCCTTAACGGAAGAGATCGCTTCCTTCGCCATATCAACCGTTACCATACGGCAGCGCTCGATGGCAACGGGAGGCGTTGCAAAGAGACGCTCGTCCAGCATAACTGTCTTTTCCGCCTTGCCATCCTCGTCATCACGAATAATAACGTATGCGAGCTTTTCAAGAAGACGTGTGCAAGGCATAAGAAGCGCAAGAGCTACAAGCTTGAAGCCAGTGTGTGTAATAGAAATTGTAAGGGGAGATGCCTGAATTGCATCAAGATCAAAGGGGAGAATTCCTACACCGTCAAGAAGTGAATAAACGGGAAGAATAATAATTGTTGAAATAACGTTGAAAGAAAGGTGGATCATAGAAGCTCTTCTTGCATTCTTGGATGCACCGGCAGAGGAGATCATCGCCGTTACACAAGTACCGATATTCTGACCCATAATGATCGGAACGCACGCGCCGCAGGAAATAGAGCCTGTGGAGGAGAGCGCCTGAAGGATACCAACGGATGCAGAGGAGGACTGAATAATAGCTGTTACAACAGTACCAACAAGAACACCGAGAATGGGGTTGGAGAACTTGAGGAATATCTCAGCAAATGCTTCGGATTCCTTAAGTCCGCTAACCGCTGCTGACATTGTGTCCATACCAACCATAAGAACTGCAAAGCCAATAAGAATAAGACCTGTGTCCTTTCTCTTAGGCTTGTTCTGGAACATATAGAAGATAACGCCGATAACTGCAAGGATCGGAACGAAGGATGAGGGCTTGAGCATCTTGATCCAGATTGCATCACCATCAATCTGTGTAAGTGTAAGGATCCAGGCTGTTACGGAAGTACCGAGGTTTGCACCCATAATAACGCCGATAGACTGACGGAGAGTCATAATACCGGAGTTTACAAAACCAACAACCATTACTGTTGTTGCGGAAGAGGACTGAATTACCATTGTTACAAGCAGACCAAGCAAGAAGCCCTTGACAGGATTGCTTGTCATACTTGCGAGGATGTTTTTCATCTTGCTGCCCGCTCTCTTTTCGAGACCGTCGCTCATAACGTTCATACCGAAGAGGAACATCGCAAGGCCGCAGAATAATTCCAATACGTCAAATAATGTCATATTTTACCTCACATAAATTTTACTCCACTTAAAATATTAACACAACAAAGTTAAATTGTAAGTCCATTTATGTTAAATCTATGTTAAATATGGCTTTTTATCGCAAAAAAAGCGGCTGAATCCAGCCGCTTAAAATAAAGTTTTGTTAAATCATGCGAAAAACGAATGATTTCCTATAACCGTTATACATTCTCTGTTATCCGATACCCAGGAATTTGTTGCCGTTCTGACGTTCACAAAAAACAATGCCTTTGGCAGAATACTTGCGCCCTCCAGACAAAGCTTTGCCGCTATCACACTATCAGACGACGGAGTGTTGTAAATTGCTCCGTTTATAATAGGAGTGAACTGAACTCCGTTTTTCTTGTCGAATATTACCCCGTATATCGTATTCGGAAAAAGACTGCTCTCCTTTCTGTTGAGAACAACGTTTCCTACCGCTAATTTGCCAAGGAAGCTTTCGCCCGCCGCCTCGGCATGTATTATTCTTGAAAGCCAAAGCACACTATCGCTGTCGTAATAGCTTTTGCCGCTCTCAATCGGAGCACCACCCTTTTTTACAACAACAGTTTTTGAGTTGGCCTTCCATTCCACACTGCATCCAAACGCCTTGCAGATGGCGCGAATCGGAACGTACATCGTTCCGTTTTTTATTATGGAGCCATTTTCAATCCATAAATACCGTTCGTTTGCCTCCATATAGCTTTTGCCGCTCTGAACATTTATTTCAAGAGCTTCTGATACAACGGAGGCTGTTCTTGTTTTGTTATCCCACGAAACCGACTTTGCCCCAAGCTCCATGGAAAATTTGCGAATTCCAACATATGTTACGTTTTTATATATGAACGCCTCCCCATCATACAGAGAGCCGTCCACTTTTATTTTAACGGTTGGCGACGTTGAGGCTTGTCCCGATGAACTTGTCTCCGCCACGTCAACCTGCTCCTCTGCCGTCAGCGTCTTAGCGGAAATCCCGATGGCTCCTGACCACAAGGTGAATATGCATAGCGCCGCGGCTATAATACTTCGCAGATATTTCTTTTTTACTAAAATACTCATAATTATATTCCTTTCTTACGTTACTTTGCTTACTGCTGTATAGCTATCCTCCCCTCAATCAAAACTGTTTCTGCCCCATAAGGACACCGATTATTTTACCATCCCCTCCTCTATCTTTCAATGAACAATGTTTACCATAGCAGAAACTTGAAAAATGCTGAATTAACACTTTTGGATTGATTTTATTTCTGCTATGTAGTAATATATATGTAAGAACACTCTATTTTATGAAAGAGATCCATAAAAAATGAAATATATTTTTAACAGATACATAAAAGCTATCCTCTGCCTGATGCTTTGCACTGCAATGCTTTCAAGCTGCGGAATAATAGCCTTTAATTCACCAACGGACGATAATATATCGACAGATACACTTGAGCCTCCCGAAACAAAGGAGCCATATCAGGTTTCGGAATATGAAAAGCACGACGCAAACTATTCCAGAGAGCTTAATAAATTCCTTAAGGACGTGCCAGAATCAAATTATAACGGAGGAACATTCCTTATTGCCAACACAAAGGCTGCACAGATCGTGCCGGATGAAACAACGGGCGCCATTCTTGCAAAGGAATATGAGCTTAGAAACGATTTCGTTGAAAGCCGCCTTAATATCACTCTGGCTGAGAAGCTGGTTTCCCCCGAGGCTATGTACGATGAAATACGCCAAGCCATCAAAAGCTCCACGTATTATGCCGACCTCATTATGATAACCCAGTCTAAGATCGGGGAATATGCAACGGACGGACTCATTGTGAACCTTGCCAGCCTGCCCGGAATGAATTTCAACGGAGGATATTATAACAAGACCTCTGTTTCTGCCGGCGGCGGAAATTCCAAAATATATGCCATAGCGGGACACGCCTCCCTTTCTTATGATGCCCTCTCCGCAGTTTACTATAACAAAGATCTTCTCAAAAAGGTTTGCGACGAGGATATCAACAAGCTCGTAACCGAGGGCAAATGGACCTGGACTAAGCTGCTTGAATATGCGGACAAAATAGCAACCCTTGAGGGAGAATACTATTCCATCGGAGCTCAGAATACAGCGCTTTATCTTCAGGATCTTATTTTCATATCCTCCGGACTTCAGTACGTTAGCGGAAGCTATGACGAAATGCCTCACATTTCATTCAGCGCAGAAACGGCAGATCCCGTAGTTGAGCTGATCAAAAAGGTTCTCAACCACGAAAAGCGATATGAAAACAATCTGGACGCTATAACAGCCTTTTCAAAGGGAAACACACTTTTCCTCATTGACAGGCTCAGCACAATGAAAACTATTGCGGGAAGCAAGGCTGACTGGGGCGTTGTTCCTCTGCCGAAATACAATGAGGAGCAAGAGGAATACAGAACTCTTTCATTCTACGACGAAGCAAAATTCTTTGCCGTTGTTCCCACGGTTTCAGACACACAAAAGATATCAACAGTTCTTGCAATGCTCAATATCTCTTCATACGGCGAAACTCCCGATGCCTTTGCATCTAACGCTATGAGCTATTACCTGAGAGACAATAAAAGCACAAAAAACGTTGAGATCATTATGAAGAGCGCAATTTATGACCTCTCATATTCATATGCTTCCGAAGCTAAAGCCATCTCAACCGCAACCTATTCATGCGTGAGAAATGCATCCACAGACTTTTACAGCGTGAAATCCTACCTCGGAACGTGGACAAAGGCCTTTAACACAGCTATGGATAAGCTGTTCGGAGAAAATGATTGATCCTCACAAATCTCAATCAATATTAAAGGGGGACTGCATTTTAACGTGCAGTCCCCCTTTTTTTGCATCATATCTCCCGATATTTTTGTTCATAGTTTTCCCTCTATTTGTTAACACTTGTATGATAATATAATAATAGGGTATTCTACAAAATGCCCTGATACCGCTTAAAAGAGGTGATATTTAATGAATGATAATTCTACTATTAAAAATATAATAGACAGCGCAAATATTACAACGGAGGAATCCCCCGCAAGCGAGGAAATAATTATGCCTCCCAAGCTGAAAAGAGAATCCCCATGGAAGCTGGTTCTGATAATAATGCTTTCCGTTTGCATAACCTTGCTTGCCTGCGCGGTGGCTTATATTCAGCTTGCACCATCGCTTAAATCACCCGACGATGCAGACGGGAAAATTTATCTCACAAGCGAAAACGCCCCTTGGCTATCCTTTAGCGACGGAGTTATCTCCCTTAATGCTGAATACGCGGGAGCACTGCCCGAAATTCTTGTTATTCCCGACTATTTCGATGCTTATCCCGTTTCCTCAATTGCAAAGGGCGCCTTTGCCAACAAAGGCGAGATAAAAGAAGTTAAGCTAGGAGAAAACGTCAAAACTGTTGGCGAAAAGGCATTTTCAGGCTGCGCTTCCCTTGAAAGCGCTATGCTGATTTCCGTTGAGGATATCAACGTGGAAACATTTTATCTCTGCACGTCGCTCAAATCCGTTACAGCACCAAAGGCAAAGGTTGTTTTCACAAAGGCCTTCGCAGGCTGCACGCTCCTTGAGGACTTCGTTTCAAACTCTCTTATCTCCGTTGGCGCAAGTGCATTTGAGGGATGCGAAAACCTTTCCGGAATAAACACGGCTAAGATAACCAACTACGGCAAAAGAGCATTCGCCGACTGCCGCAGCCTTCCCATGATATATATTGCGGATAATGCCAAGCTGGCTGCAGAATGTTTTGCAGGCTCAGGCGCTCCCGATATATCCTTTAAGGGCACTGCCACACTGTCTAAGGCTGTGTTCAAAAACTGCGCTCAGATAAAAAATGCCAATCTGCCTGCTGACACCACGGAGATTCCCGACGAATTATTCTACGGCTGTGTTTCCATAGCAGATGCATCTATCCCTGAAACGATCACAAAGATCGGCAACAGCGCTTTTGCTTACTGCACCGCCTTGGTAAACGCAGAAATACCTGAAAGCGCCAAAGCACTGGGAGAATATATTTTTGAGGGATGCACAACGCTTAATATCCCCGAAATCAAAGCCAAGATCACAGAGCTTCCAAACGGAACCTTTAAGAATTGCACTCTGCTTTCCTTCGTTAATTTCCCCGAAACCGTAGAATCCATCGGAAGCGAAGCCTTCTACGGATGCGAAAATATGCAGAGCACAAATATTCCCTACAAGGTTACAAGCATCGGAGATTTCGCCTATTACGGCTGCACAAGCTTCGAAACCATCGCTCTTCCCTCCGCGCTTCTCTTTGTGGGAGAGGGTGCATTTGAAAATTGCACATCTGCAAAGTCAGTTGTTTTCCCCGCATCTGTTACCTTTATAGGCGACGGAGCGCTGAAAAACTGCACTTCCCTTGACAGCCTCGGGCTTTATTGCGATATTGACGGACTTTCGGGAAGAATAACTGAGGGATGCACGTCTCTTAAAGCAATTATGATTTCAAGCTTCAGCACTAAATATACAACGGTTGGCAACGCCATCCTTTCTGCAGACAAAACAGAGCTGATAATGCTCCCTGCTGCAAGCGAAACGGGCGATTACACTGTTCCCGACACGGTTACAACAATTGCAGCATATGCCTTAAGCGGAGCTAAATTTACCCGACTTGACCTTAACAACGCTGAAATGATCGGTATGAGCGCATTTGAAGGCTGCGAAAATCTTAAAAGCGTCAAGGGCGAAAAAGTATCTCATATCGGATATGCCGCCTTTAAGGACAGCGCACTGATAAACAGCCTCAGCTTCTCAGAGGCGCTTCTTGAAATAAGCTCAGAAGCATTTATGGGATGCTATAATCTTGAAAAGGTTGAGCTTTTCGAAACAACAACCATTGGCGAAAACGCCTTTGACCCCACTGTTGTTATAAGCTATCCTGAAGAAATTGATGAAGAATAAACGAAAAAGAGATGCCGTCGGCATCTCTTTTTTATTGTTAATTATTATAGTTGATAACACCGTCAGAGCAAGAAACAACACATTCGGAGCCGATATAAACTTCAAAGCTTTCCCAGGCTGCCATTGTTCCACCAAAATTGATTCTTTCTATGTTAAGAGAAGACTCAAACACCCACTCACTAACATATTCAACACTGCCGGGGATTGTTATTTCCTTCAAGCTCTCACAATATCCAAAAGCGTCCATCTCTATTGTTTTAACACCATCAGATAAAACTACTGTTTCAAGCCCATCACAACCTCTAAACGCGCTTTCATCAATTATCTGCACGTTGCCGGGAACAGTTATCTCTTTTAAGCTATCACAGGAAGCAAAAGCTTGCCACCCTATCACTCGTCGAAGGCGAATAGAGTTTCGGGATACTCTTAACGGAGTATCCCGCTAAAGCCTCTTTTTGTTTTTATATCGCTCTTAAATTTTCTTCAGATCAACAGAAACTCCGTATGGCTCCTTATTGCCATCGCAAAGATAGCAGCTGACGCCGTAATCCTTTTTATCATTGTACACGCCGACAACGCTGATCTTCAGCTTTTTATCACACGTTTCCTTCGTTATAGGGAAATAATAAGTGTAGTGATGATCAACGGCATTTCCTGCATTGGTGATATATTCCCAGGCGTTTGTCTGATAAGACGGTGCGCGGTCAGGCGCTGTGTAAAGCTTATCCTCACATTCAATAAGGGCATATGCGCCCTCTCTTCCGTGGCATCCCTCAAGCCCCACCGCAAGATAGCATCCGTCAGTGTAATCGCTTCCCTTCACCTCTGCCTCAAGCTGCTTAACGTAGGCAGCTCTTCTTGCAGCAGGAAGAAGATTGTTCACTCTGGGATTATTCAGCTTGATCTCACTGCCGTTTCGTTTCAGCGCTATCTTATAAACGTGGTCTATCGGGCAAGGCATACGGAAATATCGTATTTTACCACCTATATTATAGGACACGCTCTTGCGAGCACCGCTATATTTTTTAACGTTATGAATATGCGCAAAAACAACGTCTTGCTCCTGCTCACAAATAACTCTTACCTCATCTATATAAGTGTCGTGCCAAGCCCTCAGGTCTTCACTGAAATCACAAACGGGGGCGAGAATTTGCTTTGTTGCACTTGCCCACAATCCACTTTCAACTGCATCAGGATCAAAATATTCAAAATATATGCTGTCCGCCTCATACACGTCGCCAAAGTCAACGCGCATACAGCCGCCTTCCATACGGAAGCCTCCGTCGCCATGGAAAACTCTTGAGGTTCCGTCAAAGAAGGTTTCATCATTTCCGTCAAAGGCAAAACGGCTCTCGCATCCGCGAAGCTTATAGGTTTTCTGATTGAAAAATGCATCTCTGGCAGCTCTCACCTCGGGAATCTCCGTTTCGCCTGAGCGATCAAGAGAACGCTTTTCAAGAGAATCCTGATTTTGAGCAAATTGCGCTGCCTCAAGCATTACATCAGCATTTTCTGGAAGATGAGCAAATTCGTCTGATCCAATTTCCGCCAGAAGCTTGGGGCAACCAATAGTGCTGTCAAAGGCAGGCACATCTAATTTCTTGCTTCCAAAGTATACGCTGCCCTCTGAAGAAACGATCTTAACCTTATCTATAACTCCGTTTTCATCTTCGTGAAGCACCTCGTATTCGCATCCGCGAAGAACAACCTCAGCCACGCGGCTGTCGCACACCTGCACCAATGATGCTCTGAAGCTCTCCAGAGGAATTTCAACGTTTTCTCCCCAGTCAAATTCGCCAAAGAATTTTTCATAGGGATGATGAATGATAACGGAAACCTTTTCGCAAGGAGCAAGTCCGATAGATGTGTCAAGTGTTACTCTCATCATCTTCTCTTCCCAGCTCATATTTCCCGTTACAACAAATCGCCTTGATGAATCACCTCTGACAACGGTTTCCATGGGATAGTTCTCGTCCTTCGTGATGACCATTCCATCCACCAGAATATCACGATAACGACGATGGAGATTGAAAATACGCGCAAGACGAGCTTGCTCATAATCGCGGAGCAGCCAAGGATTTCCGTATATTTCAGGAGCGAGAATAAGGCATCTTGAAAATGCCTGAATTATCAGATCGTCCTCGAAAAAGTCTACGGCGGATGAAATGCAAACGCCGTGGTCCTCCGTAAGTCGCACAAGATCAGGTGTTTGTCCGCGATCCATAATAAAGGCTCTGTGATGGGGCGCGGTTATTTTATTTGCCAGATGAACGTCCACGTAGGTTTCGTCTCCGCCAAGAAGAAACGTTGTTGCATATTTTTCAGCCTCGGGGCTGAGAGGAATTCTGTGATTTAACAAAATAAGGTCAGGTGCATATTTTCGACACTCTTGCATCATCTTTATAAAATACTTTTCATGAGCAGGATCAAGATGGCTGCAAACTGTATCAAACTTAAAAAGCGCAAAGTTATAGTCTTTAGCAAGAGAAACCATCTGGTCTATTCTCTCCTGGGCGCTTTCCTCCGTTTCTCCAAATCCGTCAGCTCCGCCCCATATGCCCATTCGACATCCTATTTTTGCAGCGGCTTCCACAATTGGCGCATATCCCTCGGGATACTGTGCTTTGATCTTGGGAGAATTCATGGTCATATACGTGCCGACTGATCCGTCAAGATTTCCTGCATCCCAAGCATATATATCAAGCTTCATATTATACGTTCTTTTCAGATAATCAAAATACGCAAGATTTATCAAGGTGTGCTCTTCACAGGAGCCCTCGTTGGTATTGTTTACCCACGAAAAATACTGCGCTCTCGAGGGAGTTTTTTCATCAGCTCCCGCAAATTCCTTTTTCTTCATAAACAAACCTCCATTCTTATATTTCTACCATATCACATTCACGCCTTGATTGCAACAAATTCAGCCTCATAATATTCCGCTTTTCGTATAAAACCAAGGATTTCTACACATACTTTTTATATAAAAACAAAAGAGGAATATTTATGAAGAAAAAGGAGCTAAAAAAAACGTTCACCATAGCCTCACCCATCACAGGACACGCTGTTTCTCTTGACGAGGTTCCTGATGAGGTGTTTTCACAACGTATCTTAGGCGATGGGTGCGCTATTATTCCCACAGACAATAAAATATACAGCCCTGTTGACGGATTCGTTTCAAGCACTGTTGACAGCGCTCACGCCTACGGATTCAGGTCCGACGACGGATTTGAGGTTCTTGTTCATTTCGGGCTTGACACCGTTTCGCTTAAGGGCGAGGGATTTAAGGCATACGTTAAACAAGGAGACCGCGTTTCAAAGGGTGATATTATTGCCGAGGTTGACCTTGAAATGCTCGCCGCCCGAAATATAAATCCAATAACCCCCGTTCTTATTTGCGACGGGGCGGATGGATTTGAAATAAGGACAGAGGAAAAGGACGTTGTTTTCGGAGACACTCTCATACGTCTTGAAAAGGAAGAAGCATCATCCAAAAAGGAATTTAATTTTGACTTTCTTCAAAAGCTGGGCAAGGTGCTGATGACGGTTATCGCAGTTATGCCTGCGGCAGGACTAATGATAAGTATAGGCAAGCTTATTGCCATGGCAGGAGGAGACGTTCAGCTCATCAACACCATCGGCAGCGTTATGGAAAACATCGGCTGGGCAATAATCGGAAATCTACACATTCTCTTCGCTGTTGCAATAGGCGGCTCGTGGGCAAAGGAAAAGGCGGGAGGCGCATTTGCCGCGCTCCTTTCCTTCATTCTCATAAATAATATCACCGGTGCTGTTTTCAGGGTTACCTCGGATATGCTTTCTGATGCAAATGCCGTAACCTACTCTGTTTTTGGTCAGGAAATGCTCGTTTCCAATTATTTCACCTCAGTCCTTGGCTCACCCGCGCTTAATATGGGAGTTTTCGTGGGCATCATCGCAGGCTTTCTGGGAGGAATCATATACAACAAATATTATAATTTCAGGCGCCTCCCCGATGCACTTTCGTTTTTTAACGGCAAACGATTCGTTCCCTTGGTCGTTATTCTGTGGTCGACCATCACGTCTCTTGCCCTCTCTGTTATCTGGCCTCTTATTCAAACGGGAATAAATTCATTCGGCATATGGATAGCAAGCTCTGCCGACTCCTCTCCCGTGCTTGCGCCCTTTATCTACGGAACTCTTGAAAGACTTCTCCTGCCCTTCGGCCTCCATCATATGATAACCATCCCTATGAACTACACCTCATTCGGCGGATCTTACACTATTCTTACAGGAGCAAATGCGGGACAAACTGTTTTCGGGCAAGACCCTCTCTGGCTTGCATGGGTTACCGACCTTATAAATCTGAAAAATACGGGAGACACTGCGGCATACACTTCCTTGCTCACGTCCATCACCCCCGCTCGCTTCAAGATTGGACAGATGATAGGAGCCTCAGGCCTTCTGCTTGGAATTGCCCTTGCTATGTACAAAAGAGTTGACCGCGACAAAATGAAAAACTATCGATCAATGTTTTTCTCCGCAGGGCTCGCTGTTTTTCTGACAGGCGTTACGGAGCCTCTTGAATTTATGTTTATGTTTTGCGCAGCCCCTCTTTATATTGTCTATTCTGTTTTGCAAGGAATCGCCTTCGCGCTTTCAGGAGTTATAGATCTTCGACTGCACTCCTTTGGTAATATTGAATTTTTAACAAGAGTTCCCATGTCGATCGGGGCAGGACTCGGAAGGGATATTCTCAATTTCATAATTGCCACCGCAGCTTTCTTTGCCATCGGCTATTTCGTTGCATATTTTATGATAGGCAAATTCAGGTATGCAACTCCGGGCAGACTTGGGAATTACACTGCGGGAACCCTTGAGGAAGTAAAAGAAGAAAAAGGGCATATAGCGAAAGCCGATAGCCAGCCCGAGCGTATAATAGCGCTGCTGGGCGGACGCGAAAATATAATTCTCGTTGATGCTTGTATGACACGCCTCAGAGTAACGGTCAAAAATCCGCGCCTTGTTGCCGACGCTGATGCATGGAAAAAGGAAGGCGCCCTTGGTCTTGTTAAAAAGGGCGAGGGCGTTCAAGCAATTTACGGTCCCAAGGCGGACGTTCTTAAATCTGATATTAACGATATTTTATAAAGGAGCAGCCATGAAAAGAAGCTCAGGAATTCTACTTTCAATTTCCAGCCTTCCGTCATCCTATGGTATAGGATGCTTTGACAAAGCAGCTTATGATTTCGTTGACTTTCTATCCCAATCGGGACAGACCTACTGGCAGATCCTCCCTCTCGGCCCCACGGGCTACGGCGACTCTCCTTATCAATCCTTTTCCACCTTTGCAGGAAACCCATACTTTATCAGCCTTGATTATCTTATCTCTATGGGGCTCCTTACCAAAGAAGAATGTGAAAAGGCAGATCTATATGAAAAAGACGATTCCGTAAGCTATCAGAAGCAATATAAAAACAGGATTCCGCTTTTAAGAAAAGCCTTTGAGCGCTTTAAGCCCAATGATGATTATCACGCGTTCTGCAAAAGCACCGCTTGGCTATGCGACTATGCGCTGTTTATGGCATTGAAGGATCATTTCGGCGGCAAATCTTGGATTGACTGGGATAATGACATCAAAAAAAGAGAGCAAGGTGCCGTTGACGAGTATACAAAAAAGCTTAAAACGGATGTTGAATTCCATAAATTTCTGCAATTTTGCTTTTATACTCAATGGCGCGAACTGAAGAAGTATGCTAACAAAAAAGGGGTTTTTATTATCGGCGACGTTCCCATATACGTTGCTCTTGACAGCGCAGACGTTTGGGAGCATCCGGAGCTTTTTCAGCTTGATGAAAACGGAAATCCCATCTCAGTTGCAGGATGCCCTCCTGATAGCTTTTCCCCCGAGGGTCAGCTTTGGGGAAATCCACTCTACAACTGGGAAATGCACAAAAAAACGGATTTCAAATGGTGGACTGAAAGAATAAGCCATGCCTTCAGCCTATTCGACGTTGTTCGCCTTGATCATTTCAGAGGCTTTGCAGAATACTATTCCATTCCCTCCTCAAGCCAAAACGCCACAGACGGAAAATGGGAAAAGGGACCGGACATTGAGCTTTTCAAGGCTTTGGAAAAGCATCTCGGAAAAAGAGAATTTATCGCAGAGGATCTGGGGTTTGTTACGGATTCCGTTAAAATGCTTCTCTGGGGAAGCGGCTTTGCGGGAATGAAAGTTTTACAGTTTGCCTTCGATGACCGAGACGAAAATAATCACAACGATTATCTGCCCCATAACTATTCCGAAAACTGCGTTGCCTACACGGGAACTCACGACAACCAGACCCTTTTCTCTTGGTTTGACACTATATCAAATGCGGAGCGCGAGGCAGCCATAGATTATCTTGATGCGATCAAAATAGAATCGGGCGGGCTTTGTAAGCGCTTCGCCTCAGCAATAATGCAATCAAGGGCAAGGCTTTGCATCATACCTATGCAGGATTGGTTGGGGCTTGACGACAAGGCAAGAATGAACACGCCTTCCCTTTTCGGCGGAAACTGGCAATGGAGAATGAAAAAGGATGCTCTCACTCCCGAGCTATCACGCGAGATTCTCACACTTACAAAAAAATATGGGAGATAATTATTTAAGATAAATTATCGTTTGCGTCAGACCCTCGTTTCATCTGCCATACAAAAACGCACCGCAGATAAAGTCCTGCGGTGCGTTTGTTATTATTTATTCAATAAGACTGTATGACTCTAAGCTTATGCTGCCAATTTTTGCTTAAGCATAAGAAGGTCTTTGGAATTCACAACTCCGTCTTTGTTAATGTCAACAATAGCAATAACTATGTCGTCTTCATCAATCATGCCAACGAAATACTGTTTCATCATCAAGGCATCTATTGCAGTAAGTTCTCCGTCATCATCAAGGTCGCCATATACGATGTTTTCAATATAAGCTACCTCCTTCAAAAGCGGATATTGATGTAAAATTAAAGAATCATCAAAGGTCCATACATTTTCGAAATCGAATCCCACAAAAGTTGACTTATCTTTCATTTCATTAGAAGTACATTGGATCGTTGGATCTTCTCCCGAGCCAACACCAATAGAAATATTATCCAAATAATAGCAATTTGCTATAGTTCCTATATTATTTCCAGTTATTCCACCTGCAGATTCCTTTTTGTCATTTGTTGACGTTATCAACATATCACCTGTATTATAACAGCTTTCAATTTTTCCTTCAACGTATCCGCTGATTAATTCAGTATTCAAGTTGCTACCTGCAATTCCACCCACTAATGCGTAACTCCTAAATGTTGCAGATAAACTGCCTGTATTATAGCAGTTTGAAATTATTCCCAAGTTGGTTCCTACAATTCCGCCGACATCTACACTGTTAACACTTGATGTCGCAGACACCCTGCCCGTATAGTAGCAGTTTGTAATTCTTCCTCCGTTGTGTCCTGCAAATCCTCCGGCATATGCACTGTCCCGGCCTGCTATTGCGGAAATATCACCATCAATCAATCCGAGATTTTTGATGGTACCTTCATTATAACCGAAAAGTCCCACGAAATAGCATCCGCCCCATATGTCCCTATTGATATACAGGTTTTTTATAACAAAACCATTTCCATCAAAAGTTCCGTAAAAACCCGAGGAACCTGTGATTCCGATAGGCACAAAACCTGCGCCGTCGTGGTAAAAGTAGCCCCCCTCGGCGAAATCGCTCTCTTCAAACTCAATATCGCAAGTGAGCTTGTAATGTGCCGCGAGATCATTTCTAACGTTATTAAGCTGGTATTTATTTGAGATGAGGTAGGGATCCTCTTCCGAGCCGCTTCCCTCAACAAACACCCCCGTGCTTGCAACCGCAAAAGAGGTGATGGGCTGAGTGATCATCATAAGCATTGCCGCAACCATCAAAAGTGCCAATATTTTTCTTGTCTTTTTCATTCTAATATCTCCTTTCAGGGCCGGTTTGTTGTGGGCATACTATTTGTTTATGCTATTTTACCATATTTGCTCAAGAATTTCAACTTTTTTGAGAAAAGGTTACTAAATTTCGCTACTTGTATTGGTTATTAATTTTACATTCTCAAAAAGTTCTCAATTTATTGAATACCAAAACACAAATAAAGTATATAATATCTTTAGAATGAGAGAAAGGGAGTGCGAATATGAAAAGATCGCGAAAGCTTTTGATCGGAGCAGGTGCGGCAGCGGCAGGCGTTGGCGCAGTTACTGCTATCTCCTACAAGCTGACAAAAAAGCTTCTTAACGTAGCTATGGACCGCGAAATGCCTCGCGGCATATATCAAAACAAGGAAAAGCTATACGGCTCAACTGAAATCAAGGCATTCCTCTCTGAGCTGGACAAAAATGCCGAGCTGCTTGAGGGCTCAGACTGTGAAAAAGTAGAAATCCTCAGCCATGACGGACTTCGCCTGATCGGACACTGGCATTATAACCCAAATGCAAAAAGAACACTAATCGCCATGCATGGTTGGAGATCTTCCTGGGCGAGAGACTTCAGCTCAATTTCTGAATTCTGGCACAATAGCGACTGCAACGTTCTCTACGCTGAGCAACGCGGTCAAGGAAACAGCGACGGCGAATATATTGGCTTTGGTCTTCTTGAGAGATACGACGTTCTTGACTGGATCAACTGGGCAATTGAGAAAACAGAAGGAAAGCTTCCCATTTATCTCGGCGGAGTTTCTATGGGAGCAACCACCGTTCTTATGGCGGCAGGGCTTGAGCTGCCCCATGAGGTTTCAGGAATTATTGCCGACTGCGGATTCACTTCCCCTCACGCCATCTGGAAGCACGTTGTTGAAAATAATCTTCACTTGTCCTACAACGGCATCAGAGGCGCCATCGCAAGCGACCTTTGCAAAAAGAGGATTAACATGGGTGCCAACGACTATTCAACCATTGATGCTATGAAAAGCTGCTCCGTACCTATTTTGTTTATCCACGGAACAGACGACCGCTTCGTGCCCATTGAAATGACCTACGAAAACTATAAAAATTGCGCTTCTCCCAAGGAAATTCTCGTCGTTCCGGGCGCTGAACACGGAATGAGCTATTATCTTGGCAAAGATCAATATGAGCGCTCTATGATTGAATTTTGGAACAAATATGATAAAACTCCTTGAAATTGGTAAATTTCAAGGAGTTTTGTTATTTATTGTTACATTATTTATAAATTATTTGTCCTGTTTGCGACAACTAATTTACATATTTTTACATATAGTTTTATGCAGTTGCCGTTATTGGTTTGTAATTATACGTTTTTATGCAATTGCATAACTATTGCCGCTTATTTTTAACACATTTTTATGTCGTTTTATACACAGTTTTGTACAATTTCTTTCTAAGAATTTCGAATTCAGCTCTTGAAATAGTACCCTCCGTTGTCATTATCCGCAGCGGAACCGGATTTTTGTCGTTTGAATAAGCAGGCTGAAGATATTCATAATCGTTAAAGGAAAAACCGTTCCTTTCATAAAAAGAAATCCTTCTTTTTGCCATTTCCGTTTCAGGCAATTCAACCTCAAGGCATATACGCAGGTCAAATTCTGAACGGAGAAGCTCCAATATTTTTGAGCCAAGACCGCAATTTCTATATTCAGAAGCCACTGCAAAATGCTCGGCAAAAACAAACGTCTCCAGCATATACACCGTTATAAAGCCTTTTACCTCATCTTTATCCTTAATTGCCAAAATGCTGAATACAGGATCGGCAAACAGAGCCTTTTGTGCATCATAATCTCTTATTTCATCATCCGGAAAGCTGTCCTTCATTATATTGAAAACACCATCAAAATCATCACTTTCAAGACGCGTCAGCTTCAATTCCATTGTCTCACATCCTTTTATACAATTATACCACATACCAATAATTTGCGAAAGCTATTTTCGTGCAAAATTAAAACCATCATATTAAATTATTTGTTGCAATTCAAAATATTTTGTGCTACAATAAGTTGGTTTTACAAAACCAATATATTTAATATGAAATCAGGTGTTTAATATGGAAATGAGTGCTTTGTTCATCATCATATCCGTTGCTATGCTTGGCGGTCTTCTCATGTCCCGTCTTGCAAAAACGCTCAAGCTCCCTGCGGTTACCGCATATCTTGTAGCAGGACTTATTCTCGGTCCCTTCTGCCTTGGCCGCCTCGGCATCACGGGACTTGGCTTCACCTCTCTTCACGAAGTTGAATCCTTCGGTCTTATCTCTCAGGCAGCTATGGGCTTCATCGCCTTCACTATCGGTAATGAGTTCCGACTCGCTCAGCTCAAAACAATGGGTAAGCAGGCAATCGTAGTTGGTATTCTTCAGGCCGTAGTTACAACAGCCATTGTTGATGCCGCTCTGATAGCGCTCCATTTCCTTTTCCCTCATATAATTTCTCTGCCCGCTGCGATCACGCTGGGTGCAATCGCCTCCGCAACCGCACCTGCGGCAACCCTTATGGTTGTTAAGCAGTATAAGGCAGACGGTCCTCTTACAAGACTTCTTATGCTGGTCGTTGCTATCGACGACGCTGTTGGTCTTGTTCTCTTCTCCGTTTCCTACGGCGTTGCAAACGCTATTGCAGAAGGAAGCGTAAACATTCTCGGCATGGTTGTTCAGCCTGCTCTTGAAATTCTTCTTTCTCTTGCTCTCGGCTCACTTATGGGTGTTGTTCTCAACTACCTCGAGGTGTTCTTCCACTCCAGAAGTAAGCGTATGGCAGTTTCCCTTGCAGTTGTGCTCCTCACAGTTGGTATATCTCTTATTGAATTCCACATCGGCGGAATCCATTGTAAGTTCTCCATCCTCCTCGTTTGTATGATGGCAGGTACAATCTTCTGCAACATCTGTGAAACCTCTGAAGAGCTTATGGGACGTGTTGAAAACTGGACTGTTCCGCTCAATCTTCTCTTCTTCGTGCTTGCAGGCGCTGAGCTTGACCTTAATATTCTCAGTCAGCCTCTGGTTCTTCTCATTGGTGCTATCTACATCGTATTCAGATGCGTTGGTAAATACCTTGGTTCTTATGGCAGCTGTGCTATGACTAAGTGCAGCAAGAGCATCACAAAGAATCTCGGTATCACTCTCTTCCCTCAGGCAGGTGTTGCTCTCGGTATGTCTCTCACAGCAGCAAACCTCTCTGACGGTGCAGTTATCAGAAACGTAATCCTCTTCAGCGTTCTCGTATATGAACTTGTTGGTCCTACGCTCACAAAGAAGTCTCTTATGGCAGCAGGCGAAATCCGCCCCGAAGGCAGAACAAGCGCAAGAACAAAGAACAAGGGCAGAACTCTGTTCCACCTCCACGGTTAATAATTCTAACTACATATCAAAAGGAGCTGTTTGCAAACATCTCCTTTTTGTTTTTAATTTATCACTCTTATATTGTAATTATATCCTTGTATGCTATAATAAAATTGAAGATAGCATCTAAGGAGGTCTGTTATGAAAAATATCGGTTTTATCATCAAGTTCCTGTCCGCACTTTTCCTGTGTTCACTACTTGTGGTTTCTTTCACTTCCTGCTCTCTGTTTGCTTTTAACACTTTGCCGAATGACACAACTATGGATAGTGTTAAGAACGAGCCGTCAACAAAAGCTCCTGAAACCACCGAAGCTGAAGAAACCACCAAAACCGAAGAAACAACGAATCCTGAAGAAACAACAGAGCCCCCTGCGCTGCTTCCTCTTCCCGATGGCTCAATGGAATTCACGTTTATGAGCGGTGCGGGCGCATGGAGAACAGTTTTGGTTCTCAATGATGACGGAACCTTTACAGGAACCTATCTTGATTCGGAAATGGGGGAGGCGGGCGACGGCTATCCCAACGGAAGCGCTTATATCTGCAATTTCACCGGTAGATTTACTGATATTGAAAAGATACACGAATTCTCATATAAAATGACTCTATCCCAGCTTACAACAGAAAAACCTGTGGGGGAGGAATGGATAGAGGACGGAATCAGATATATTGCAAGCGAGCCCAACGGCCTTGTGGGCGGAACGGAATTCGCCTTCTATCTCCCCACAACTCCTATTGCAAATATGTCCGAGGATTTTCTCTTCTGGTGGCCACTAAAATATGAGCACAACACCTCGCCCAAAGAGACTCTATCATACTACGGTATTATGAACGTTGCAACCTATGACGGCTTCTTCGGCGGATATTGAAAACTTAAAAACAAAAAAGCAGTTCGAAAGAACTGCTTTTTTATGTTAAAAATTAATTAGCCGATCTTAGCAGCGTTAACCTTGATACCAGGGCCCATTGTGGATGCGATTACGCAGCTCTTAATGTACTGACCCTTTGCAGCAGCAGGCTTAGCCTTGATAACTGCTGTCATAAGTGTTTCAAAGTTTTCGTTGAGCTTTTCAACGCCAAAGGATGCCTTACCGATGGGGCAGTGGATGATGTTTGTCTTATCAAGACGATACTCGATCTTACCTGCCTTAGCTTCTGTAACAGCCTTTGCAACGTCCATTGTTACTGTACCAGCCTTGGGGTTAGGCATAAGACCCTTAGGACCGAGGATCTTACCGAGACGACCGATTGTACCCATCATATCAGGTGTAGCAATAACAACGTCGAACTCGAACCAGTTTTCCTTCTGGATCT
>JAZORY010000039.1:0-41764 GCA_045656825.1 Candidatus Avispirillum sp. | reverse complement strand
GAATTGACGGGCATCAAAAACAACCAGATCCCTTTTTACAGACGAAATCTCGGAGTTGTTTTCCAGGATTTCCGCCTCTTCCCCAACAAAACTGTTTATGAAAACGTTGCTTTCGCAATGCAGGTTGTCGGAACTCCCCGTGCTATGATAAAGCGCCGCGTGCCCGCGATCCTCACAACAGTTAACCTTGCAGACAAGATGCAGTGCTTCCCTCGCGAGCTCTCCGGTGGTGAACAGCAGAGAGTTGCTCTGGCACGTGCTCTTGCAAATAACCCCAAGATGATTATTGCAGACGAGCCTACGGGTAATATAGACCCTAAAATGAGTATCGAAATAATGAACCTTCTTATGAAGATCAATAAGCTCGGTAAAACAGTTATCGTAGTTACTCATGAAAAGAACCTCGTTGACTACTACAAGCAGCGAGTTGTTATGCTCAAGGACGGCAAGATCATCGAAGACAGAATAGGAGGTATGTTCCAGTGAAAAGACGTTACAGTGTCAGATTTTTCCTTGAACAGGCCTTCAAAGGACTGACAAGAAACAGCGTTATGAGCGTGGCTTCAATCGCCGTGCTTATGAGCTGCCTTATAGTGCTCGGAAGCTTTTCTCTTCTTATTTTTAACATCAACGTTAATCTTAATAAGGTAGCCGAGCTTAATGAAATCATGGTATACTGCGACTACGACCTTACAAAAAAAGAGGTTGACGCAGTTGAAGATGCCATCAGCTCCCTTGATAACGTAGGATCGCTCAAGCGTATCACCAAGGACGAATCCCTCCAGAAGATGAAGGACGAAAGCGGAGAATACGCCGACCTCTACGACGATATTACAGAGGAAAACAACCCTCTTTGCGATTCTTTTGAAATCATTTATAAGGACCTTGACGAAACCGCAGTTTTCAATCTTGAGGCTGAGCTTCGTAACATTGAAGGCGTTAGAAAGATCAACTCCGTTTATAAGGTTGCAAAAACAATTGACAGCCTTAAAAGCGGCGTGCTTCTCGTTTTCATCTGGTTCCTTGTGATCCTCTTCGTCGTTAGTGTTTTCGTTATTATCAACACAATCAAGCTTGCGGTATATTCAAGAAAGAACGAGATCACCGTTATGCGCTACGTTGGCGCAACCAACACATTCATAACACTTCCCTTCATTTTCGAAGGCGTTATTATCGGTGTTGCAGCAAGTGCCCTCGCATTCGCTATTCAGTCTTATATTTACAGATACGTTGTTGCAATGGCAGCAACTGATATGCAGATGATTACTGTTCTTTCTTATAATGAAGTTTACCCCACCCTCATCGCAGGATTCCTTGCTATCGGTATTTTCACCGGTGTTATAGGAAGTGTGGCTTCTCTTAATAAGTACCTTAAGTCATAAGGCGAAAGGCCAGGTTATAAATGAATAAGAAACTCAAAAAAATTGCGCTTCGCTCGGCGTCTCTTGTTTCAGCATTTGCAATTGTAGGAGCAACGTTTTTCTTCTACCCCGCTGAAACTCAGACTTACAGCTCCGCCGATTCAACAGTGCAAAAGCTTGAGGATGATATTAAGGCTCTTGAAAAAAAGCAAAAGGAGCTTCTCAATAAAATCAACTCAAGCAAAAACGAGGCAAATCAGGTTTCTCAGACAAAAACCTATCTTGACAACCTCGTTAATACTCTTGAATCAAAAATCTCTACTGCCAATGACCTCATTGAGGCTCTTGATCTCAAAATAGAAGAAACAAACGAAGAGATCAAAACACGCGAAGCAGAAATCAAGAAAACAAGCGATAAATTTATTGACAGACTCCGTATGGCTCACGAGGACGGCAGCGCCAGCTATCTGGAAATGCTCCTCGAGGCAGAAAGCATAAGCGACTTCCTTTCCAGAATGGAAAGAGTTAACGCCATGCTTGAATACGATAAAACTCTGAAGGCAAATTACCTTGCTGAAAAGGAAACTCTGGAAAAGGAAAAGGCTAACCTCACTCTTTCCATTGAGCTCCAGCAGGAAACCCTGACAAATCTAGAAAAAGATAAAAAGGATGCAGAAAAGCAGTCCTCTCAGGCAGCTTCCTATTATCAGCAGCTCCAGTCCAACACAGCAGCTTATCAGGCTGAGTATAATAAGGCAAAAGCCGAAGAAGATAAGCTGGATGCTGAGCTGACAAAATATCTGAAGAGCCTTCAGGAGCAGAACGCCTCTCAGGTTACTGCAAAGGGCGAATATCAGTGGCCACTTCCCGTTGGTAAGGGATATATCTCCTGCACATACGGCGGCAGAGACCCCGGCGGCAGACCTCACTACGCTCTTGACGTTGCTGTCGGCTACGGCACTCCTATTTATGCTGCAAACGACGGAACTGTTATTCAGGCAACGTGGCATTACAGCTACGGATACTACGTGGTTATCGACCACGGCAACGGTATGTCAACCCTTTATGCTCATTGTAGCTCTCTCAACGTAAGCGCAGGACAGCAGGTTGAGAAGGGACAGCCTATCGGCGGCGTTGGCTCAACAGGCTATTCCACAGGTAATCACCTGCACTTTGAAGTTAGAAAAGGCGGCATTAAAACCAACCCCCTTGGCTACGTTAAAAAAGGCATCTAAGCATAATCCCACTTTTTTCTTCAAATATTCGTGTTAAAATGTTTTCAGTACGCCTTAAATAAGGCGTACTGAAAATTTGTACATTTAGAAAAGGTTTTCAAAATATGAATGAATCCAATTTTTCTGTGGATGAATCTGCAGAAAATCAGCAGATCCCCTATCAGCATAAAAGCCCAAAAATATCCGCAAGCTCAACCTTCTTTCTCATTCTCATTTCGGTTATCATATCTATATTGCTGACCTTCAGCGCAACTCTGCTTCTCGCAAAGGAGCTGCTGGGTGTTTCCGAAAAAACAACACTCGGAAAGATAGTTGAAAAGCTTTCAGCCATCGAACAGGCGCTTGATGAGGAATACGTCAAGGAAATTGACGAAGGCGCCCTGATCGATTCTGTTCTTAAAGGATATATGTACGGCATCGGCGACAGATACGCCGATTATTATACAAAAGAAGAATACGCCAGCATTATGACCGACCTTTCCGGTAAGGGCGTCGGCATAGGCGTTAACGTTATATACAATTCAGAATATAAATCCATCGAGGTCGTTTCAGTTGTTCCAAACTCCCCCGCCTTTGAAGCAGGAGTTCAGGCAGGAGACCTTATCGCCTACCTCTACGTGCACGGAGAATCTGTCAGCGTTGCCGAATTGGGATATGATGCGGCTCTTGACAATATGCTTGGGGAAATCGGCACAAGCGCCGAATTCACAGTTTTCAGAGGAGAAAATTATTCTGAAATAGTTGAATTTTCCATTATCCGCGCAGAATTCACCCAGTCAACCGTTACAAGCCATAAATACTCCCTTGATGAAACCATCGGTATCATAAAGATAACCTCTTTTGATAAGAATACCCCCGCTCAGTTCAACGAAGCATTAAAAGGCTTGACATCTGACGAAATTCGCGGTATCATACTCGATGTACGTTATAATCCCGGCGGCGAGCTCTATTCCGTTTGCCAAACGCTTGATATGCTGCTCCCTAAGGGTCCCGTTATACGAACGATCGATAAAAGCGGAAAAGAGGAAACAGTTTACGTTTCCGATGCCAACGAACTCAATATTCCTATGGTGGTTCTCGTAAACGGCGGCACAGCAAGCGCAGGCGAGCTCTTCACAGCAGCTCTCCGTGATTACGAAAAGGCAACCGTTGTTGGAACTACAACTTACGGAAAAGGCAGTATGCAAACCACCTCTCCCTTCGAGGATGGCACGGGAGTTAAGTTCACCACAAGATACTACTGTCCTCCTTTCTCCGATAACTATGACGGAGTCGGTATTATCCCCGACGTTATAGTTGAGCTCGCAGAAGAGCTTAAAAACATTAACATCTATAAAATCTCTGACAGCGAGGATAACCAGATCGCCGCTGCATATACAGAGCTTATAAACAACATCAGTAAATAATAACCCGAAAGGATCTTAATATAATGGAAGAAACAAAGTATACCCTTTATACAGCCGAAGGCTATCAGCAGCTTATTGACGAGCTCGCATATCTTAAAGAGGTTCGCGTTCCCGAAATCAAGGTTCAGCTTGCTGAAGCAAGAAGCCACGGCGACCTTTCCAAGAACAGTGAATACGATGAAGCAAGAGACGCGCAGGCTAAATGCTATGCAAGAATCAGCGATGTTGAAGACCTGATCGCTCACGCTAAGATCATCGACGAATCCTCCCTCCGCGACGACGTTGTTAACATCGGCTCCAAGATCAAGGTTTACGACGAAACATTTGACGAAGAGGTTGAATACACAATGGTTGGTTCCAACGAGGTTAACGCTCTTCTCAATCTTATCACAGACCAGAGCCCTATGGGTCAGGCTATGCTCGGCGCAAAGGCAGGAGACACAGTTACTTACACAGCTCCCTGCGGACTTGTAACTCTCAAGATTCTTGAAGTTTCCAGAGAAAAGAAGAACTAATTAATAATAAAACTATCTAAGGACATAAAAATGAGCGAAATTATTGAAAACGTAGAGCTCACCGCCGAAGAAGAGGCGCAGCAGCTCTCTGAAATTCTCCAGATCCGCCGCGACAAGCTCACAGCTCTTGTTGAGGCAGGACAGAACCCCTTCGAAAAGGTTAAGTTCGATTTTGACACATACACAAACGAGATCCACGAGCGCTTTGAAGAGCTTGAAAACCAGACAGTTAAGATCGCAGGCCGTATGATGAGCCGTCGCGATATGGGTAAGGCAAACTTCATCGACGTTATGGACTCTAAGGGCAGAGTTCAGTGCTACATCAGAATCAATGACATCGGCGAGGAAACATTCGAATCCTATAAGAAATGGGATATCGGCGACATCGTTGGCGTTACAGGCTTTGTTTTCAGAACAAGACGCGGAGAAATCTCCGTTCACGTTCAGCAGATCGAGCTTCTTGCAAAGAGCCTTCTTCCCCTCCCCGAAAAGTTCCATGGACTTAAGGACACAGACACACGCTACCGTCAGCGTTACCTTGATCTCATCGTAAACCCCGACGTTAAGGACACGTTCGTACGCCGTAGCCTTATCCTTAAGGAAATCAGAAACTTCCTTGATTCCAAGGGCTTCCTTGAGGTTGATACACCTATCCTCACAACACACGAGATCGGTGCTGCCGCAAGACCCTTTAAGACACACCATAACACTCTCGACCTTGATATGTTCCTTCGTATCGAAACAGAGCTCTATCTGAAGCGTCTTATCGTAGGCGGCTTTGACAGAGTTTACGAGGTTGGTCGTATCTTCAGAAACGAGGGTATGGACACAAAGCATAACCCCGAGTTCACTTCCATCGAGCTTTACCAGGCTTACACAGACTATAAGGGCATGATGGATATCGTTACAGAAATGTATCCTATGCTTGCAGAAAAGATCTGCGGCTCCACAAAGATCACATATCAGGGCGTTGAGCTTGATCTGGGCAACTGGGAAAAGCTCACCATGGCTGAAGCTGTTAAGAAGTATGCAGGCGCTGACTATTACGCTTGGGCAGACGACGCTGCTGCAAGAGAAGAGGCAAAGAGACTTCACGTTGAGGTTCCCGCTGATGCAACAGCAGGTACAGTTCTGATCGAGCTCTTCGATGCATACGTTGAAGACAAGCTTATCCAGCCCACAATCATCTATGATTATCCTGTTGAAAACAGCCCTCTCGCTAAGAGAAAGCCCGAGGATCCTCGCTTCACAGAAAGATTTGAATACTTCATCTGCTGCACAGAATACGGCAACGCGTTCTCCGAGCTTAACGACCCCATCGACCAGAAGGGCAGATTTGAGGCTCAGGTTGCAGCAAAGCTTAAGGAAGACCCCAACTCCACAGCAAAGGTTGATGATGACTACATCACAGCTCTTGAATATGGTCTGCCCCCCACAGGCGGCCTTGGCTTTGGTATCGACCGTCTCGTAATGCTTCTCACAGACAGTGCATCTATCAGAGACGTTCTCCTCTTCCCCACAATGAAGCCCCTCGATTGATAGCTTACGTAACCCAAGATATCCACCGGTATCTTGGGTTATTTAGAATAAAAATATTTTGACTCTATTATAAGACATACTTTTAACGGAGGCTATGTATGAAAAAAAGAAACGCAGGACTGGATTTATGCAGAATCCTTTCTATGCTGGGAATAGTTATCCTCCACGTTATCGGATACGGCGGAGCTCAGCAGGTTGTTGACGGCGTTTACACAACACAGTACTGGACAACAGAATTTCTTTTCATATGCGCTATGTGCAGCGTTGACGTTTTCGCCCTTATGTCCGGATATCTCAGCATCAATAAAAAGAACGGTTCTTTTTACAGAACCTTAGAGCTCATATCCATAGTTGCTGCCTTTTGCTTTGTAATAACAATCGGATTCGTTATTCTCGTTCCCGAAGTATATATGTATAAAAGCATCATGATAAAAGGCTTCTTCCCTATTCTTTCCGGAAGATATTGGTACATAACTCATTTCGTTCCCATAATGATCCTGCAGCCTTTCCTGAACAAAATGATCTTGTCATTGACAGAAAAGCAGCATATGAAGCTGTGCATACTGTTAGCTTTGATCTTCACAGTTGCACCTGCCGTTGCGGAAAGAGACCTTTTCAATTTTGCTCAGGGCTATTCGTTTGCTTGGTTGCTTTGCCTTTACGTTATTGGCGCTTATCTTAAGAGAAGCAAAATAGATTCCTATAATCTCAAAAAACGCTATCTTGCGCTTGCCTTCGTTGTTATGGCAATAGCACTTCTGCTTATAAATATGTTCTCTGCCGGCGGCAACCGCAGACTTCTTATGAATTATGACTCTCCCATCATTTTGCTGATGGGCCTGTGCTTCTTCCTGTTCTTTAAGAACTCAAATATAACCAAGGGCACAGGACTGATGAAGCTTCTTTCAATGGTTGCTTTTGACGTTTATATCATTCATAGCCACATCTTCATATTCGACAACGTTCTTGCAGGCTCCTTTGCTAAGATCTCCACTCTCCCTGCATACCTCACAATACCTATGGTGCTTTTGTGCTCCACAGCTATTTATATCGCCTGTGCGATCGTTGGATTGATACGTACAAAGATGTTTGAGCTTGTCAGAATCAATAAGCTGCTTATGATATGCTCCGCTAAAATAGATAAGCTTATCTATTTCGTCAATACAGAAGCAAATTAAAATATCAAAGCCCTACGCCAACCAGACGTAGGGCTCTTTATTTACATGGTTGCAAACTGATTTGTTTTGTGATATACTTAAATAAACTAAGGATAAACGGAGGTTTATACTATGAATAAGAGACTTTACAAATCTGCCACAGATAAAAAGCTTGACGGAGTTTGCGCGGGTATTGCCGAATATTTCGACGTTGACCCCACGCTTATTCGTCTTTTGTGGGTTTTAGGCACTATCTTTGTTGGCGCGGGCATTATCGCATACATAATCGCAGCATTCATTATGCCTCGCAAGCCTGAATAAAGAATTGATTCCCTGCGCTTTTGCGCAGGGAATTTTTATTATTAAATCCATCTGCCTGCTTGGTTGAAAGAATTGTTTCTTTGTGATATAATTTTATAAATACGACAATTTGGAGAATTAAAATGGCTTTGATCAAATGCACGGAATGTGGAAAGGAAATATCCGATAAGTCCCCCGCTTGCATCAACTGCGGATGCCCTGTTTCAGAAATGAAAAAGGAGGCTCCTAAGGCTTCAGAGAATGAAAAAAACAACATTGGATTTGCAGATTTCAACAATACCTTCGGTCAGTTTTTTGGCGGAAGCAATTCAACCACTCAAGCTCACACAACTACAAAAGCTGCGCCCGCAAAAACAGAATACAGCGTCTTAAAAAGACCTGTTCCTGACAAAATACCTGATATGAAGCTTCTTCCCGGTATTATAGTTCAGATTCTCGACAAGTTCAGCGGCGTTGCCGGACTGGCAGGCTTCACGGCTCTCGGAGCTATAATAGTTGGACTTCTCAACGGATTTTCTATTAATGCTGAGAATTTGGAAATCGCCGCATTAGGTATTCTTGGAAATCAGATTTTTTCTCGGCTCTCTTCTCTTATGGAGTTCTGGCACGTTAAAAGATATCTGAAAAGAAACAACCACGTAGATGCTATCCGTGAGGATGATGCTTCTTATTCAAACTCAATCGCTGCCTTCAGACTCTGCAAACAGAAGGCTATGGCAAGATACATAAAAAGGCTTAATCCTTCATCCGGCTCCGCGCTGGAGAAAGGAATCAAAAAAGGCATTAAGGAAAGACGCAAAAAGCTCCTTTTGTCAGTTCCCTTTATGCTAATCCTTATGGCGATATATTATTTGCTTCCCCGCCTTGAAGAATCATATCTTATCCCCTATATGTCAAGCCTTATCGTTTGCCACGTTGCAACGTTTGTCATAATGTTTATATACGAGCGCAAATTGAGCTGGGAGCCTATGATGGCAATTTATACTGCCGCGCTCTTTGCTCCGACTATATTTGCTTACTTCATTACTGAAATGTGGTATCATATAGCAATATGCGCGGCAGCAGCCTTCCTTGGTATGTTGGCAAGCGTTTATATCCCCAAAAGAAAATATCGCTGATTACTTATAACGGAGAAACTTTTATGAAAAAACTGCTTTCACTTATACTTGCATTAGTTCTAATGATGGCACTTGCTGCCTGCAATAAGGAAAATACAAACGACACGCCTGATACCTCGGCACCTGAAACAACGGAAGCTGAAGCATCCACTGAAAAGCCTGAGGAGACAACCGCGGAAAATCATTCAACAGAAGAATCAAAGCCTGAAGAGACAACCATTCCCGAAGAAACAACAGCTGAAGACACAACCTCTTCCGAAACAACAGCTGAAGACACAACCGCGGCTGAAACTACTGATTTAGATACAACCGCGGCTGAAACTGAACCTGAGGAAACAACAGAGGCAGCCACAGCTGCTCCCGAATGTGCTCATAGTCAGACAACAACGGTAAATGCAAAAAACGCCACCTGTGCAGATGAAGGCTACACGGGAGATCAGATTTGCGCCCTTTGCGGAAAAACTATCTCTGAGGGAGCAATCATTCCCAAGGCTTCAACTCACGGCGAAACCTACTTAAAGGATGCCAAAGAAGCGACAACCGAGGCTGAGGGTTATACCGGAGACACTGTTTGCAAGCTCTGCGAAGCAGTTGTTACCAAAGGCGAGATCATTCCTAAAAAAGCCGAAGAAATTCAGTACGTAATATGTCAGGACCCCTATGGTAACGAAATCACTGTTCCTCAGGGCACTGATATTCTTGACTATACTCTCGCAAATGCCTCACTTCCTGCCGTTTCATCAAAATATGCACAGCTTGAAGCGGAAATTTTACGTCTTACCAACGTTGAAAGACAAAAAGCAGGTGTTCCCGCTCTCGAAAACGAGCCTAAGGCTTACTATTTCGCAAGTGTTAGAGCAGAGGAAGTTTCTGTTCTTTGGGATCACGTAAGACCCAACGGTCAGATGTTTTATCATATCTATGCGGAAAATGGCATTTTCTATATGAATTGCGGTGAAAATCTATACGCTTGTACGGGATATTCCTCAGAACAGCTCCAGAGCGATGCTGAATATATCTCAACGTATGCAAAGGAAGCCGTTGACGGATGGATGAACTCCCCCGCCCACAAAGAAAATCTGCTCAATCCTGATTTCACCTCCATCGTTATCGGAATTTATGTTGACGAAGCAAACAATGAGGCATACGCTGTCCAGCTTTTCCTTGATTAATAAGCTAAAAGGCTATGATTTTTCATAGCCTTTTTCTTCATCTTGGCAGATTCGCTGACAGTCGTTGTAAATTCAAAGGCAAAAATTAACCAAATCATAATACATTATCACTTAAATGTGATATAATATATAAAATGCAACTTATAAGGATTTACTATAATGGAAGAAAAGAAAACTCAGGAATTCGTTTGCGACGAAAATCCAGAAATTAAGGATTCCACCACGGCGACAAGAATAAAGGCACTTGGCGAAGATAAGATCAACCGCCATGAAAGTAAATATGCAGGAAGAAAGATCGGCTGGCTTGAAAACTTCTGGTATCAGCACAAATGGCATGCCGGCATCATCGCTTTTTTCACGGCAGCCATTATTATCGCAACGGTACAGATATTAACAAAGGTTACCCCCGACGCTTATCTGCTGTACACAGGACCTGCGGCAATCGTCGGCAACAGATTTGAAAATCTGGAATTTGCCCTCTCATACGTTCTTGAGGACGCCAACGACGATGGCAAAATCGAGCTCACTATGGCTGACAACACTTACCTTAACGCCAAGCAGATCGAAGAAAAGCTTAAGCTTCAGGATAATAACTATTTCAACTACAACGACAACTCCTCAGCTTACAGCCGATATATGACTACCATAACGGCTTGCGAGCATCTTCTTTGTCTCCTTGATCCCGAGCTTCACGTGGAGATCGCAGAAAACGAGGGATTCCTTCCCCTCTCCGAAATTTTTGGAGAAAACATACCTGATTCCGCCTATGGAGAATATGGTATACGCCTCGGAGACACCCCCTTCTACGATTATTTCAAGGATATTCATTTTCTGCCTGAGGACACTATTCTGGCGGTGAGAACCATCACCCTGGATCCCTCTGAGAAAAAACAAATTTCCCAGGCATATCATATTGAGGTGCTGAAGAAGATCGTCAGCTTCGATCCCGACAATATTCAAAAGGATTAAACACAAAAGGCTTGCCTTCCGCAAGCCTTTTTAATTTATTGTCCTTGATTTATGTCAATTTAAGTGATATACTGTAATTAATGTAAATTTATAAGAAAGGCTTCGATTATGTCAACTTTATCTGTCGCATTTCTGACTTTTCTTCTTATTCTCGCGGTGGCATATCATATCGCTCCGCCCAAGGTTAAGCCTTATATCATTCTCCTTGGAAACGTTTACTTTTTCATTCAGTTTGATATAAGATACTCTATCTTCTTGCTTTTCAGCATATTAACCGTTTTCTTCGGAACTATATTGATGGAAAAAGCAGAAAAAGCTATTGCTAAAAAAGCAATTCTTTCACTTACCCTTGTTTTGAATATTGGGCTTCTCTTTTTCGTTAAATACGTTCCTTGGCTTCTCGGTCTTGCTTCAAGCGTGCTTCCCTTTGATGCAGTAGGCTTTGCCGCCAAGATCATAGTTCCCGTTGGTATATCCTTCTACACTCTGCAGATCTGCGGCTATATGGTAGACGTTTACCGAAACAAGTATTCAGCAGAAAAGAACTTCTTCAAGTTTGCATCCTTCTCAACGTTTTTCCCGCTGATGCTTCAGGGTCCTATCTCCAGATACGATCAGCTTGCAGACCAGCTCTGGTATCAGGCCAAGAGAAGCGAAATATATCACAACTTCACCTACGGCGCTCAGCTTATGCTTTGGGGCTTCTTCAAAAAGCTCGTTATCGCCGACCGTGCAGCTATCGCAGTTAATGCCGTTTTTGCAGAGGAATCTCAGTTCAAGGGAATTGCTGTTATTATCGGTATCCTCTGCTATACCGTTCAGATCTATACAGACTTCTCCGGATGCGTTGATATTTCCCGCGGCGCCGCTCAGCTTTTCGGCATCAACGTTATGGAAAACTTCAAGCATCCTTATTTTGCAACCTCTATTCAGGATTTCTGGAAAAGATGGCACATCGCTCTCTCCAGCTGGCTGAGAGATTACGTTTATATCTCTCTTGGCGGAAACAGAAAAGGCGCTGTCAGAAAATATATCAATATGATAATCGTTTTCTTCGTCAGCGGACTTTGGCACGGTGTCGGCATCCACTACATCATCTGGGGTCTGCTTCAGGCATTCTATCAGATAGTCGGCGCACTTACTCTCAAGCCCAAAAAGAAGCTTTGCGAGCTTTTACATATCAATCGCGAGAGCGTTATTTTCAAAAACTATCAGCGCCTCGTAACCTTTATACTCGTTAATGTGTCTTGGGTTATTTTCCGCGCAACCGGAACAACGGCAGCAATAAATATTTTGAAAAATGCGATTGTTTTCAACAGCGGATATGAGGTGTTGCCTGAGATAAGCTTCTTTGATGCAGTCGTTTTAGTTGCCGCAATCGCTGTTCTTTTCTTTGTTTCATACTATCAGAACAAAGGATGCCATATCAGAGATGAAATTTCCAAAACCGCAACTCCCGTCAGATGGACGATCTTCCTGTTGGCGTTTGTCGTTATTCTTATTCTCGGTATTTATGGTCCCGGATATTCCAGCGCTTCATTTATCTATATGAATTTCTAAGAGGTGGCGAATGAAAAATAATATATTAAATAAAATATTTCGAACCATCGCCTTTTTACTTTGCGCCGTAACAGTTTTTTCAATCGTATCAATGATATATGAAAGAAAAACGTATAAAGGCGAATGGAACTACATGGCAAAATTAAAAGAGTTTTACGAAATGCCTGAGGATTCCATTGATTATATTGTTGTTGGCTCCAGCCATGCATACTGCTCTGTTAATCCTCTCGAGATATGGAATGATTCCGGTATCTCCGGATTTGTTCTTGCAACGCAGCAGCAGCCCCTTCGTGCTTCTTATCACTATATCAAAGAAGCCTTCAAAACCCAGTCTCCCAAGTACGTTATCCTTGAAGGTTATATGGTAGTTGGAGGAGAAAAACACGATGAAGGCGTTCTCTACGATGCAATTGACCCCTTGAAAATGTCTGTTAACAAAATACAGTTGGTCAATTCCTTAATCACAGACCGCGACGATCGCCCTAACTATTATTTTAATATCCTTAAATATCACAGCCGTTGGCAAAACGTTACCTTAGATGAAGCAAAGCTTGCCTTTGATAATAAAAGCGATATATACAAGGGCTTCGTTGCTCTCAACAGAACGTTTGCAGCGCAAAATCAAGCTCCTGACTACGACAACATTGAGGCCAACATGTATGAAGGAAACGTTGATATTCTCAATGATATCCTCGAGCTTACAACAAAAAACGGCGCCGAGCTTGTAGTTATAATAGCTCCTTATGAGGGAACAAACGAAAAGCTTGCAGCTCCAGTCAAGGCGCTTAAAGAATGGGCTAACGAAAATAACGTTGAATCAATAGACTATTCTCTTATGCTTGACGAGCTCGGAATCGATCCTGCAAATGATTATTTCGACGGATCTCATCTTGATATTTCCGGCGCACTAAAGATCAGCACACACCTTTCACAGTATCTTAAGGACAAGGGGCTGTCTGTTAATCCCAATGCCCGTGATTACGAATGGAGAGCAGATCTCAACACTTACAGAGCAGCTTTCGGTCTTGATTAACTAAAAATATAAAAGGCTTGCATTTGCAAGCCTTTTTATTATAGTTTTTTCCCTTTGATCTGCTCCCAATAAGCCTTGGCAGCCTGCTCTGTTTTATTATCACCGAAATTATAATATTTTCTGTTCTTGATATCATCGGGCAGATATTGCTGATTGGTCCAATGTCCCGGAAAATCATGAGGATAAACGTATCCCTTAAACTGCGGGCTTCTGAGATGCGTTGGAATATCCATTCCCTTTCCATTTCTTATATCTGCATTTGCCATATCAAATGCAACGTAAGCACTGTTGGACTTAGGGGCTGTGGCGAGCATTACGGCTGCATTTGCAAGAGGAATTCTCGCCTCGGGCATCCCAAGCTCTCTTGCCGTTTCGACGCAGGAACGCGTTATAACGGCTGCCATAGGATACGCCGCGCCTATATCCTCGCTGGCTATAACCATAAGACGTCGACAAGGAGAGATCAGATCCCCTCCCTCAAGCAGCTTTGCAAGATAAAACACCGCTGCATCAGGATCAGATCCTCTTATTGATTTCTGAAGACAGGACAGCAGATCATAATGAACGTCGCCGTCTCGATCAAAGGCGCCTGCCATAACAGAGGGTGTCAGCTGCTCTACAAGCTCCTTAGTTACCGCTCCCTCTGCACAGCTTGCCGCTGTGTCAAGCATTGTAACTGCACGTCTTACGTCGCCCTGAGCGCATCTTGCAATAAAGCTGATAGCCTCGTCTGTTGCGCCCTCCTTATGTATCTTCTCAGCGTTACGCTTAAGAAGCGGCTCAATATCCTTTGCCGCCACTGATTTGAACTCAAAAACCGAGCATCTTGAAAGAAGCGCGTCATATATATAATAATAGGGGTTTTCAGTTGTTGAAGCAATAAGGGTTATTCTTCCATCCTCAAGATATTCAAGGAGAGATTGCTGCTGTTTTTTGTTAAAATACTGTATCTCGTCCAAATACAACAGTATACCCTTCTGACCGAACATTCCCTCAGTTTCTGCGGCAACTGCCTTTATATCTGCAAGGGATGCCGTTGTTGCATTGAGGCGGCGCAATTCCATTCCCGAGCCTTCCGCCAGAATCGTTGCGCACGTTGTTTTGCCTGTTCCGGGAGGGCCGAAAAAGATCATGCTGGACATTCTGCCCGACTCCGCTATTTTTCTGAGTATTCCGTTTTTACCAACAAGATGTGCTTGTCCCGCAACGTCGTCAAAGCTTTTGGGACGAAGTCTGTCTGCAGCAGGTGCGTTATGATCCATCGGTTATCACTCCTTTCGTACCCTATCATTATACCGCTTTCATACAACTTTTTCAAGTACATATTTATACTAAGGAGGAGCTATGATCTGGACCGCAAACACAAAAAGTACCTCTGACTACGTAATCAGCTATCCTGTTTTTGAAGGTGAAAACAAGAAAGAGATGAAATGGGCAAATCGAATGAACCGCTTTTACAGCGATATTATTGAAGCAGCAATAAAAAGCGTTTCGGAAAAAGACAGCAAATGCGCTCTGACAGTTATCGCCGAAAAAACAGACGTTGGAATATCCGTTTCTCTATCATATCGTGCCCGTCGACTTGGACGGACAATCAAAAGCTATACCTGCGACGCCTTATGGGAAAAAGGCTATATAAGAAAAAAGCACGCCTGAACCACTTCAGACGTGCTTTTAATATTATATTACTGAATTTCAATAGGTTCGGGAACGTAAGCCACAGCCTCACCAAGCTCTTTAACCCAGAGAGATGCTACGATCATAGCAACTGCGCTTGAAACAGCTGTTATTCCCATTGTGAGACTTGTAAAAAGCGAGGAAATGCTGCCAATCGCCCCCAAGACACCCATTACCATAAACCAGATTGAAATGGTTGAAAATCTCAGGTCTGTAACCTTGTTTGTTATATAGGAGATATGCAGGTTGTTTGCGAAGCTCTTAACCTTGCCATAGTAGAAAATATTCAAAAGAAGCATTGCTACTCCTGCAATAAGAAGACCCACACCAAACGCTATGAAAAATATTGAAATAAACTCGCCTGTTATATCACCAAGCACGTCGCCAAGGCCGTAAGACTCAAAAACAGGTCCGATTTCAAGATAAAGCTCCTCCATAAAGCCTTCTTCACCCAAAAGCGAATTCAGCATAGGACCTGCAGCACATATAAGTACGCCGCAAATAAGAATGATAACTACAAGAATCCAATTCAGCACGTAGGTTATCTTTGCTATAATTGCATTGAATTTAAGTCCGCCTACCGCCATAACGGGATCAGCTTTTTTGGCATTTGCATATGTTATCCACATTGCAATAGTTGAAAGGATAGCAAACAGATCAAAGCTTGAAGATGCTGACGTAACTACTCCATCAGTATACGTAACCGTTGTAGGTGCAAAGGACAGCACTCCCACCACGGACACAAGGATACACATAACAAGAAATTTAGTTGAACAAAGGGCACGTCTGAGAACGTTTGCAAAGCTGTGTTCGTTCTGCTCCTGAAGATTTACAGGCACATCGCTTGAGGGCGCAGCCTGCAAATTTGCTCCGCAGGAATGGCAAAATAAGCTGTTTTCTGAAATTTCGTTTCCACAATTAGGACAATACATTATTTTTCCTCCTTTGATTGTTTATTTTTATGCTTTTTCTTTTTAGCAACAGAGAAGCCGAACTTTCCTAGGCTTTTGCCTAATTCAAAATATTCTCCGTGAGCAAATGCGGCAAGATGTGCTCTTTCAATGCAAAGACGTCCGCTTTTGTCAAGAAGCCCCGGAGCAACGTCAACGGCTACTATATCTGCCAGAAACATATCGTGAGTGCCCATGGGGATTATATCAAAAACCTTACATTCAAGAGAAATTGGACATTCGTGAATAAGGGGCGCGGATATTTCATTGGCCTCTGCGGTAGTGAGGTTACAGCGAGCAAACTTATCAACCTTTCTTCCCGTATGTATACCACACCAGTCTGCCTCTTTAACAAGGCTTGTGGGCGTTAAATTTATAGCAAATTCTCCGCTTTCCTTTATAAGCTCATATGAATGGCGCGAGGGGCGCACGGAGATATAGGTTTTGGGCGGGATCGTATTTATAAGCCCTGTCCATGCAACAGTTATTATGTTAGGCTTTTCCATCGTTCCGCAGCTGACCATAACGGGAGGCACAGGCGCCAGCAGCGTACCACCCTTCCATTTTATCTTAGACACGTCAGACTCCTTAAATTTTCGTATTATTACGTCTTTATTTTATCATATTTTCGGCATATGTGCAACAGATTGTTGTGATATGCTTGTTTTTTAGCAAATTATGTTATATAATTACGATGTAGATTTATGTTTGAAATCGTTTTTGACGGAGGTTTATATGGATAAATTAATAACCTTTGCTATTCCGAGCTACAATTCCGGCGCTTTTATGCACAAGTGCATTGACAGTCTCCTTGCAAGTGAGGCTGATGATATAGAAATAATCATTGTTAACGACGGTTCAAAGGACAACACAGGTGAGGTTGCCGATTCTTATGCTGAGAAATATCCCCACATCGTCCGCGCCATCCATCAGGAAAACGGCGGACACGGCGAGGGCGTTAATCAGGGTATGAGAAATGCAAGAGGCAAATACTACAAGGTTGTTGACTCCGACGACCAGCTTGATCCCAATGAGCTGAAAAAACTGCTTGTTCGAATGAGAGAGCTGGAGGCTGCGGGCAAGGAAGTTGATATGTATGCCTGCAACTACGTTTACGTTCGCGTTGACGACGGTAGCCGCAGACCTATGAGCTATAAGGATATTTTCCCTCACGAAAAAGTCTGCACCTGGGACGATACAAAGCCCTTTGGCGCTTCACAATATCTTATGATGCACTCCGTTATTTACAGAACAAAGCTGCTTCGCGATCTCGAATTCGAGCTTCCCAAGCACACCTTCTACGTGGACAATCTTTATATGTACGTACCCTTCCCTTATGTAAGTAGCATCTACTATATGGACCTTGATCTTTATCTCTATTTCGTTGGCAGCGACGAGCAATCAGTCAACGAAAAAAATATGATCAAGAGAATCGACCAGCAGATTTTGGTTACACGCCTTATGATAGACGCATACGTTCTTGATGAAATCAAGGCTAAATGCCGCGCTCTATACAGATATATGCTCCACGAGCTTTCTCTTATGATGCTTATCTGCTCCGTTTTTCTTTGCATTGACGGCTCAAGTGAAGCGCTCGCCAAGCACAAGGATATATGGAGCTATCTGAAGGCAAAGGATATCAAAACCTACAAAAAGCTTCGCTACTCTTCCCTTGCCGCTTTCTCCAAAATGCCCGGCAAGATCGGACGATGGATATTCGTTACAGGATACAGAGTCGTACATAAAATTTATAGATTCAACTAAAAAAAAAACAGCCGTCAATCATGACGGCTGTTTTCATTTCATATTTTTTATTTTAAGCTTTCTTCTGAGCACACGGAAATAAAAGCTGATAAAGGTTGTGAGCGCGTAATCATAAAATACGAAGAAGCCATTTCCAAGGAAATATGCCGCCACGCCCATTATCTGCCACGCCTCATCATTTGGGAAAACGAATTTTGCCACAAGAAGCGTTATCGTCAGCGCAGCATTGAAATACACAAGCTTCAATATCCAAGAGACCAAAAGCCTTCTGCACTCAAAGAAATATTTGAGAATTGGATACACTCCGCCAAGAAACAAATATTCAAAGCCCACCATCTTGTCAGGCAGAAGCAGAAACGAAAGAACTCCCGTTACCGCGCATACAAGCCACGGCCAAACGCCGCCGAATTCAATTACAGCAAATGCAACGAACAATGCTCCAAGCACCGCTGCGCACAAATCAAAAACCGCCGTTATTGTTCCCAGATACAAAGCCACAAAGCTAAGGCCTGCGAAAATTGCACAAACCGTCAGCTTCAGGGTTTTCTTAAACGTATTTTTCATATATCAGAGACAACGGATGCAATCTCCGCCCATACACTCGCAGCAACAATCAAGGCACCAAAGCGTTTGACACACTGAGCACATATCGCAATCGGAGGCATTATTGGTGGTATAGCCTCTGCCATACATTCCCGCGCTTCTTGACATCTGATTTTTCATCGCTCTGTATTCCATGTTGGAGGGGTCCATATAGCAAGCAGTCTCTATATATCTCTGAGCATCAAAGAAATGACCTCTCTGAGCAAGAACACATCCCTTGAGGAAGTTCCACTCAGCGTTTCTGTCTGCCGCAGACATGGAATCAAGGCGTATTTCCGCCTCGGAAAATCTGCGGGAGCTTATCATATTACGAATTTCAGCAAAGCGCGAATCCGTTGAGCCGCTATACGTATTATATCCGTAATTATATCCTGAGCTGCCAGAGCCGGAGCTACCACCGGAATATGAATTTCCGCTTGCGCGCTGCTTCTGGATCATATCGTAGGCCTCGTTTACCTCCTTCATCTTCTCCTCAGCAAGCTCTGCAAGATTGGTGTCCTGATAATTATCAGGGTGATATTTACGGGCTAATTCTCTATATGCTTTTTTTACCTCGTCGTCCGTCGCTGTACGGCTGACGTTTAACACCTTATAGGGATCTGTCATCATAGATCTTTACCTTTCTTATCTGTTTTGCCCTTACAGCCTCCTGCAAAGACACGGTCTGCCTCGCTTGGCATACCTAAATATATTATATTTTTAATTATACCCTCAAGACTCCGCTTGCCATCAAAATCAAGCAAATTTATTGCTGCTTCCAGCCTTGTCAGCTCCAATCGAACTGCAATCTTCATGTCATTCTGATTAAGATTGGCATATTTGAGAGGATTATAGCTACCTGTTTTTTTATCGTCCTCAAGATCATCTGCCGCATCGAGAACGTATATATACCGCCCAACGCTGTACCCGATAGCAGAGGCGATCTTTGCCTTTGCCCCGTCGTAGCCATAGGACACCACGGCACTGAGAAGCTCACCGAATTTATCAGCCGTCTCATCAACGGATGCGCACTGCTTTTCTTCGAGCTCTGAAAGGCTTTTAAGGGCGTTTTCGATGGTTTCTTCCGGTGCCTGACCACGAACCTTATTTCTCATTTTGCGGGCAAAAATGTGGGCTATTTTAGCCGCTAAGCGTTTTGCACCTTTTTCGTCGTTTATATCATCTCTTATCTTACATTCAGTAAGAACAGCTGCAGCTGCTGCACAATATGCTAAAGCCTCATTATCATCGCACATGGCCTTTTTGCGAAGAGGATGAACCATACAACGACATTTGGAGAATTTGGGTTTTATATCGGAAAGCACCATACGAACGGCAGCAAGAAAAGCAAAATCATAGCTCAACGTGAGCCTTGAAAAGCCTCCCGTGTGCTTACCCATTGAACGACAAAGTCCGCAATATATTCCGCGATAGTATTCAAGCTCTCTGACCTTTAATTCAGGCTTTACAGGCTTTATATATCCAAACACTGCCATTCCTCCCAAGTTTACTCATTATAAATGATACTATATTTTCGCCTTCAAAACAATAAATAATGTGTAAATAAACGAGTTTGATGGTGTTAACAAAAGGCTGACAAGGATATTGTATTGCAAAGATAGCATCTAATCCTATAAAACACTTCACATAGTTTACTATATGCAAAAAATGCTCCACCGGAGCATTTTAGTCGCGCCTATTCATCATCACTTTGCAAAAGCGAAGCTTTTGGAGAACCTCGCCAAATTTCTCCGAGGCTTGAATTATTTATGCGAGGTTCGCTTTCGAATCCCGTATAATATTCACCATATAACAAAAAAGACATCCATTCGGATGTCTTAGAGTTACTAACCTAAGGAGCGAAAATACATTTTCGCCTTCTCGTGGGTTAGTGCTATGTGGACTCGTGGACAGCTTTGCGCTACGGGCTAAAAATGCTCCACCGGAGCATTTTAGTCGCGCCTAAGCTGAACTTTGCAAAAGCGAAGCTTTTGGAGAACCTCGCCAAATAACCCCGAGACTTGAATTATTCATGCGAGGTTCGCTTTCGAATCCCGTATAATATTCACCATATAACAAAAAAACATCCATTCGGATGTCTTTTTTGTTATATGGGGTGAATGATGGGATTCGAACCCACGGCCTTCAGGGCCACAACCTGACGCTCTAACCAACTGAGCTACACCCACCATATGGCGTGCCTTGGGGGATTCGAACCCTCGACCTACTGCTTAGAAGGCAGTTGCTCTATCCGGCTGAGCTAAAGGCACATATTTTTGGAGCGGGTGATGGGAATCGAACCCACATGGCCAGCTTGGAAGGCTGGAGTTCTACCACTGAACTACACCCGCGTGAAACTCAGCTTTAATATAATAACATTTTTGTTTACTGTTGTCAATAGCTTTTTTATCTTTTTTTATAATTATTTAATTAACCAAAATCACCATCAAAACACTTCACTCTTTGGTTAAAATGACCGCATCATCAGATGCGGTCATTAATTATAAGTCAATATCAGTCTTCAAACTCAACTTCCATAACGCGAACTACAAAATTGCATCCATAGGGAAATCCTGTTGCATTTACCCAAAGGTGCTCGCCATTCTGAACAAACTCAAGATTTTCACCGTTATCAGTCCATTTAGCGCTCTTAACCTTGCGGTTAACCTTTTTGAAATACTTATAACCAAGTCCGCCACCGGCAACTATAACGTGTGCGCTGCCAAGAACGTTAAGGCCGTGAATAAAGAGATAAGCCTTTCCGTTTGCTTCAAGCGCAAAGTTCTTATATTCACCCTCGATCTTGCTGGGCTTTCCTTCATAAATGATCTGACCGCACTCCTTGATCCAAGTTCCCATAGCTTCGATCATTGTCTTCTGCATATCGGGAATCTTACCGTCCCCCTCAGGGCCTACGTTGAGAAGATAGTTTGCGCCAACCTTACGGCATGCGCAAAGCGTCTCGATCATATCAGGAAGGCTCTTATAGTTAAGGTCGCACTTACCAAATCCCCAGTGGTCGTTCATTGTGTGGCACATTTCTGCTGCAAGATATTTAGGCATACCTTCGCGATCCATAGGAGAAGGTCTTCCCTGCTCAAAGGTTACGCTGTCGATTTCAGGATTGCCCACAGCACCTCTTGCATCAAGTCCTGTGTTATTAACGATGATAGCATCGGGCTGATGGCGGCGGATAACCTCATAAAGCTTATCCTCCTCCCAGTCTGTGCCTGCGGGCTTAGACCAGTTTCCGTCAAACCAAAGGCCACCGATCTTACCATACTGTGTGCAAAGGATCTCTACGCTATCGCGGAGATACTGGAGATACTTGGGGAAATCTGTTTCAAATTCCTCGTGATACCATTCAAGCGTTGCATGATAGAACACGGGCATAATATCAAATTCGTTACATGCATCTACAAACTCGCGGATAAGGTCGCGTCCACAAGCGGAATGAGGTGCATCATAATCACAGAGGCCCTTTGTGTCATAAAGACAGAAGCCGTCATGATGCTTTGTTGTAAGCGTAATATAGTTCATACCTGCAGCCTTTGCGGTTTTCGCAATAGCTCTGGCATCAAAATCCTTAGCTGTGAACGTGTCTGCAAGCTTTACGTATTCTTCCTTGGGAATCTGAGCAATATCCATTACCCATTCGCCGCAGCCAAGCTGGGAATAAATGCCGTAGTGGATGAACATACCAAAGCCCATATTTTCAAATCTTGCGATTCTGCTTTCAGGAATCGGGATCGCCATTTCGTATACCTCGCTCTGTATAATATTGTTAAAAACAGTATATCATATCTACAGTGCATTTTCAATAAGCATTGACACAACAATATAATTTATTTTTTTCAAAAAAACTATTGCTTTTCCTTTTTTTGTGTGCTATAATTACCCTTGCTGTGCAAAGCGCAGCCGAAGCGGTCCAATGCAGCTCTGTACGAACGCTTTAGAACCAAAAGAATCAAAAGGAGAGTCAAGACTATGACAAAATTTGAAGCTTTTGCAAGCGAGCAGCTGAGAGCTGATGCTCCCAAGTTTAATGTTGGCGACACTGTAAAAGTTCACAACCTCATCAAAGAAGGTTCCAGAGAAAGAATCCAGATTTTCGAAGGTACAGTTATCGCTAAGCATGGCGGTGGTATCTCTGAAACATTCACTGTACGCCGTGTTGCTTACGGTTGCGGTGTTGAAAAGACATTCCCCCTCCACTCACCTCACGTTGCTAAGGTTGACGTGATCCGTCAGGGTAAGGTTAGACGTGCTAAGCTCTTCTACCTCCGCGACAGAGTTGGTAAAGCTGCTAAGGTTAAGGAACTCAAGTAATTCCAACCAAATTAAATCAGACGTCAAGAGGAGAGTCGTATTCAAATACACTCTCCTTTTGTATTTCTCGGAGCAATTTATGAAATTCAAAGATCTGTTTTTTAACAAACCGTTCTGGAGAGTTGCAATGGGACTGGCTATCCCCATAGCCCTGCAAAACCTGTTGTCTGCGTCCTTTTCCCTTGTGGACACGTTTATGGTTGCTAAGCTTGGCGGCGATCATCTTGCTGCTATGGGAATGGCAGGACAATGGAGCTGGCTGCTCAACATATTTTCCTTCGGTCTTGTTTCCGGCACATCCCTTTTTATCGCTCAGTACTGGGGAATTAAGGACCTTAAGGCTATTCGGAGAACAAGTGGTATTGCAATCGCCTCTGCTGTTATAATATCCGTTTTCTTTATGCTTGCAGGTGTTGTTAAGCCCCAGCTTATTATAAGCATATTTTCGAGAACTCCTGAAATCGTAGAATACGGAAGCATGTATCTTTCTATTGCTGCTTTTTCTTACCCCGCAGTTGCACTGAACCTTATTTTCTGCGCAATTCTTCGTTCAACTGAAAGAGTGAAGCTTCCGGTTTTTGTTTCCCTTTTCACAGCCTTGCTTAACGCGGGATTAAACTATTGCCTTATCTTCGGAATTGGGATTTTTCCTGAAATGGGAATCAGAGGTGCCGCTCTTGCAACGTGCATTTCATCCTGGGCAGGTGTTTTCCTACTTCTGATAATATCTTATATAAGCAAAAATATTTTGATCGCGCCTATATCCGATATGTTCGGGTTTACAGGCCGTCATATTGCTAAATTCTATCAAAGAGCCCTCCCCATCATATTCAACGAAGCCGCATGGGGCACGGGCACCGTTGTTATCAACGCCATATTCTCAAATATCGGCGACGACTACTACACCGGAGTTACCATATTCAGAACATTCGAAAACATTTCATACGTTTTTATTATCGGACTTTGCAACGCTTGTAGTGTTATGATAGGAAAGTCAATAGGAGCAGGAAAAATAAAAAGAGCTCAAGAGGATGCTTGGCGATTCACGGCGCTTATGCCGATTTCCTGCATAGTTACAGGAACGTTAGTAGTCCTTTTCAGAGGCGCGCTGGTTACAGCATTCACATCAGGCGCTGACTACTCCCCCGCCGCAATCGGTGCTGCTTTAGGATGCCTTCTGATTTTCGGATGCGAAATGCCTCTGAGAAACATTCCCTATCTCATGGTTGTCGGAATATTCCGTCCCGGCGGAAACTCAAAGCTTGCTATGATATGCGATCTTATTTGCCTATGGCTTATTTCCATTCCCGTAACCTTTACTATTGCTTTTATTATCAAGCTTCCTTTTATCTACGTTTTTCTGATTATGTTTTTGGCAGAGGATCTTCCCAAAACAATTCTATGCCTTATAACATTTATAAAAAACAAGTGGATTGCTCCCGTTACGGAGGAAGGAAAGCTGGCACTCAAGGAATTAAATAAATAAACAAAATGGTTCCCGCTTTATGCAAGGAACCATTTTTTACTTATATAAGGCAAAAGCCACCGGAATTAACCGGTGGCTTTTTTATATTGAAATTATTCAATTAAATATAGTTGGGGTATTCGTAGATTTCCATCATAATTGTCTTAAGATCAATAACGTCCTTAGCGTTGATCTTACCATCTACATCTCCGTTTACGTTACCGTGAACGATTGCGGACATATCCTCTGTGAGCATTGCTGCCTTAAGATCAATAACGTCCTTAGCATTAACCTTACCGTCGCCGTTTACGTCACCAACGTAGTATCTCTCTTCGTTGATTTCAACGTCTTCTTCAGGCATTACAAAGATGATGATTTCTGAATTAGCATTGATTTCTACGTTACCGGAAACAACTGTCCACTTATCGAATACCTTGCAGAGGTAACCGTCAAGAGTTGCACTGCCAGCTTCGAGCATAACTGCTTCGCCAGCCTTAACCATTCTCTCAACGCCGTTAACTGTGAGCTTGAACTCTGTTACGGGAGGATCAAGAGCGGGAATCTCTGTGATTTCAGTTCTTGCGCCACAACCGTTTGCACAATGCTTGGACTTTTCACCGGGAACACCGATTTCAGCTTCAACGTCAACTGTGAAGTCTACGTCAAAGTCGTGTCCGAGAGCGTCAACGGGAACTGTTACTCTGGATGTTTCTGTACCACAGTTTACGCAGTATGTTACGTTTTCGTAAGAACCTGCATTTTCACAGTCGGGAGCTACATTGTTTTCTACCTTAACCTCACCTGCTACGTGCTCGAGCATAGGAACTGTTTCCTGAGCTATGATTACATCACCACATTCGCCACAGTGGCTACCCTCTGTGAGACCTGTGGACTTACATGTTGCGGGAACTGCTTCATCTACAACAGGTGTATGATCAAGCTTAGGTGTTACTTCCTGAGCTACGAGTGTAGCGCCGCAAACTTCACAGTGGCTACCCTCTGTGAGACCCTCAGACTTACATGTTGCAGGAACTGCTTCATCAACTACTACTGTATGATCAGCCTTAGCTACAACCTTCTGAGCTACAAGTGTTGCACCACAATCTGCACAGTGGCTACCCTCTGTGAGACCTGTGGACATGCATGTTGCGGGAACTGCTTCATCTACAACAGGTGTATGATCAAGCTTTTCTGTCTTTGTCTGTGCTACGAGTGTTACACCACAATCTGCGCAGTGGCTACCCTCTGTGAGACCTGTGGATGTGCATGTTGCGGGAACTGCTTCATCAACTACGGGTGTATGATCAAGCTTAGCAACTGTCTGCTGAGCTACGAGTGTAGCTTCACAAACTTCACAGTGGCTACCCTCTGTGAGACCTGTGGATGTGCATGTTGCGGGAACTGCTTCATCTACAACAGGTGTATGACCGGGAGCGGGAATTACTTCTGCTTCCTTAATTGTTTCATTACATACAGTACAGTATGTTGTACCTGTGCTACCGGGTCTTGTACATGTTGCATCGAACGCATTGTCGATTGCTTCTGTATGACCTGTTGCAGGAATTTCCTTACCTGCCTGAATCGGTTCGAGACAAACTTCACAGTAGCTATCGCCTTCAACACCGGGTTCAGTACATGTAGGAGGTGTACCAACTTCGTTAACTACTTCCTTATGTCCGGGAGCCTTAATTTCAAATGTTTCCTTAGAAAGCTCTGTTGTACATACAGTACAGTATGTTGCCATTACGTAGTAACCATCTGTTACACAGTCTGCAGGTTCTACTCTTTCAATTTCAACAGCTTCGCCTGCTGTATGTCCGGGAGCCTTAATTTCAAATGTTTCCTTGGAAAGTTCCTTTTCACATTCTGTACAATATACAGCCATTACATAGTAACCGTCTGTTACACAGTCAGCAGGCTCTACTCTTTCTATTTCCTTAGCTTCGCCTTCTGTATGACCGAGAGCATCAACTGTATGCTCTGTTCTGGAAAGCTCTGTTGCACATTCAGTACAGTATGTTGCCATTTCGTAATAGCCGTCTGTTACACAGTCTGCTTTCACTTCATTTTCCATAACGGGTTCGCCTGCTATATGGCCGGGAGCCTTAATTTCAAATGTTTCCTTAGAAAGCTCTGTTGTACATACAGTACAGTATGTTGCCATTACGTAGTAACCGTCTGTTACACAGTCAGCAGGTTCTACTCTTTCAATTTCCTTAGCTTCGCCTGCTGTATGGCCGGGAGCCTTTACAAGAACCTCTTCACAGATTGTACAAATTACGTCATCTGTACATGTGGGAGCTTCCATGTTAGGAACGTGTGTATGACCTGTTACTGATAAAACGCCATCAACAACCTCAAATGTAACAGCTTCGCCGTTTGCATTGATTGTGTTGTCTTCAACGATTGTTGCGATAAAGTCAAAGTCGTTTTCGCCTTCGGGAGCATCCTTAGCAACCTTGAATGTAAGTGTGAATGCTACGCCATCTTCTGTGAGATCAGATGTTGTAGGAGCATCAGCGAAGATTGTAACTACGCCGTTTGCAGCACTTGCTTCAACTGTTGTGAAGAGGCCACCTGCGATGCTAACGTATTCAAATACTTCAGCATCAAATGCGATTTCAAGACCAACTGCCCAGATACCCTTATTGTTAAGGATTGTTACGGGAACTTCAACTGTTTCATCGTTCTTAGCTGCTGCGGAACCGATTTCGATTGCGAAGAGCTTAGCGATAACTTCTGTCTTAACTACGCCATCACAGATGGAGCAGTAATATGTTGTTTCGCCTTCTTCATATACAGAAGGATTCTTTGTTACTTCTGTATATGTATCGTTTTCGGAGTGGTTGCAAGGAACTGTTGTAACGTTACCTGCAACTGCTACGAAGTCAGCTACGTCATTTGCGTTTACATCGATCATTTCTGTGATCTTGATTGTTACGCTTGTTGCAGAATCCTCTGCCTTAGGAGCAAGTACGAGATAGTAGAGAACGCCGTCCTCTTCGATATCTGCGATACCTGCTGCTTCACCGAATACTGTGATAACGTTGCCGTTAACGCTTGCTTCGATTTCAGCGATGAGAGCGCCTTCAACACCAACAAATGTGAACGCATCTGCATCGAACTCGTGCTCGAAGCCTGCTGCCCAGAAGCCTGTGTTGTTAGCTACGGATACGGGAACCTTAACGTTGTGCTTGAATTCAGCTTCGCTGTCCTTAACCATGATTGCTTCAAGCATTGCGATAGGCTCTACCTTAACTACTGCATCACAGATGGAGCAGTAATATGTTGTTTCGCCTTCTTCAAAGGCTGTGGGTTCTTTTGTTACCTTGGAATATGTGTCGTTTTCAGAGTGATCACAAGGAACTGTTGTAACGTTGCCTGCTGCTGTTACGAAGCCTGCTACGTCATTAGCGTTTACGTCGATCATTTCTGTGATCTCAACTGTTACGCTCATAGCAGAATCTTCTGCCTTAGGAGCAAATACGAGATAGTAGAGAACGCCGTCCTCTGCGATATCTGCGATGCCTGCTGCTTCACCGAATACTGTGATAACGTTGCCGTTAACGCTTGCTTCGATTTCAGCGATAAGAGCGCCTTCAACACCAACAAATGTGAACGCATCTGCATCGAACTGGTGCTCGAAGCCTGCTGCCCAGAAGCCAGTGTTGTTTTCTACGGACACGGGAACCTTTACGTTGTGCTTGAATTCAGCCTCGCTGTCTTCAACAACGATCTTTTCACGCTCAAGAATTGTAACGGAACCTGCGCTTGTAGCGAGGTCTACATCTTCACCTGCATAGTTGATAACTTCAACAACGTCAACTGTAAGCTCAGTTTTAGAGCCAACAAGACTTGCATTATCAGCTACTGTAAATACCATGTCAACAAGGACAGCATCACTTGTAACATCAGCATTCTCATCTGCCTCAACATATACGTAGAGGACACCGTTACCAAGATCTGTACAGTAAACGTTTTCACCTAAAACGCCCATAAGGCTGTTATATGTAAGAACGGATGTGTCGTACTTAACCTCAAAGATACCGATAAAGAAACCGGGGTTGTTTACAATATCAAGTGTAACGAGAACTTCGCTACCATACTTAGCTTCTACGTCAAGAACGTCAACCTTAGCACGGTCAGCAACTGTTACAACACCATCGCTGAGTGTGTACTCAAATGCATTACCTGCAAAGTTGATCATGTTTTCAGCGTTAGCTGTAAGTGTTACGGGGATCTCTGCTCCGTTAAGAGCTTCGTCATCTGCGATAACGAACTTAACGTAACCAAGAGTACCGTCTGCTGTTACGTCAGCAGCGTCCTTAGCTTCGAAGTAAAGGAGAACCTTACCATCAGCATAGTTATTAGCAATAACGTTATCAGCTGCAAATACGTCGCCGTTTACGAAGCCAACGTACTGAAGCTTAGTTGTGTCGAATTCAACTTCGAGAGAAGCAATAAACATACCAGGGTTACCAGCTACTGTTACGGGAACAAGAACTTCCTTACCGTAGGGAGCCTTTGCTTCGCCGAAGCCAATTGCTGCTTCACGGTTTGTGATGGAAACCTTACCGTTCTGGAATATCGCTTCGATTGTTGTTGCATTTGTATCAATAATGCCGTCTTCAATCGTTTCAGCTGTTACTACAACGTCTGTGCCTGCAAGAGAAGCATCATCTGCAACTGCGAAATTAACGTTACCAAGGAGGCCGTTTACGTTTGTATTAGCAACGTCCTTACCTTCAATTAAAATTCTAACTGTACCGCGCTCGTATTCGTTTGCAACTGTGTAAGCATCTTCGAATACTTCACCAGCATCAAAATCTACGAACTCAAGAACGTCTGCATCATACTTAACATCGATCGTTGCAATAAACATACCGTTGTTATTTACAACGTTGATGGGAAGAGATACTGTGTCGCCGTACTTAGCTGTTACTTCACCAAGTGTGAATACAACTGCTGTGATTGCGGGAACTGTGCCGGAACTAAGAAGTTCGTTACAATTCTTACAGTGGATTTCATATACGCCTTCAGAATCGATTGTAGGCTGAACTGTGATAACCTTGTCGCCCTCAACGTGATCGGCAACAGGAATCTCATGTTCTTCAACTACTTCGCCACAGTTGTTACAAACTTCCTTATAATAACCGGGAGCCTTACATGTTGCCTCTTCGCCTGAAACTGTTGTATCAGCGTGATCACAATCAGTTACAGCAACCTTGATGTAGCCATTATCAACTACGAAAGGAATAGACGTAGCAGCATAAACACGATCAGGATCAGGAACGCTTGCGATGAAGCTCTCTTCACCTTCAACAAGGATCTGGATTTCATATGTTCCAACCTTATCTGCAGGAACGTTGAACATCATATTCACAAGAGCGCCAACCTCTTTAATATTCTGGTCAGCCTCAAGGTCGAGCATGAAAGGAACGATCTTCGCATCAGCGTTTTCCCAATCGAATCCGATTTTCTCGAACATATCGATAAATCCCTGAGAAACTTCGTCTTCCTTAAGGTTAACAGTATCACCGGTGCTTAAAACAGCGCTAGTGAATCCATTCTTTATAAGAAGCTCGCTGTTCTCAGCAGATACAAGCTCGATAGCATTGGGGTAAACTACGTAGAGTACAAGTGAGTTAAAGCCGTATTCGTCAATAATATCACCTGTGCCACCGACGCCAAGGGAAACTTCAACGGATGTTACGCCCTTGTTTACTGTAACAGAGTCAGCGTAAATAGTTGTATCCTTGAACTGCTTGTCTTCATACACGGGAGTGTTGGGGTCAGCTACTGCTGTGAATGTGCCCTCACCTGCTGCGATGATAACGTCTTCCTCTTCCTCATCCATAGGTGAATCTTTCTTACCTACGCCGGGAGCGATTCCAACTGTTGTTGTATCGTTTTCATCGAAATCACCAACAACGTCAAACTCAATAGATACAAGGTCATAACCTGTATAGTTTGCATCACCCTCAATTTCGATTTCAACACAAACAAAGCTATCAGAAATAGCTAAGCCTGCATCTTCAAAAGCATTTGAAGGTCTCGTGGATGTTACATCTACATCGTATGTAGCTGTTACTGTATAGTCATCACCAAGAAGGCTGGTGACTGCACCCTCATTTGCGTCAAGTTTAGCACTATCATAGTAAAGATAGAATGTACCTGCGCTAAATCCGGGGTTATTTGCTATAGAAACAGTAGTTGTTACGCTAGCATCTCTTGCCGCGGGGTCAAAGGATGCATCTGCAATAACAAGTGCAGGCTCGTTTACCGCAAAAGTCGCCAGTGAAGGCGCAATGCATGAAACAAGAATTGCAACTGTCAATATAACAGATAATAATTTTTTCATGGTATATCCTCCTAATAACATTGGTACTTACATTATACTTTTATTGGGCAGAATTGTCAATAAGATTGAAAAATTTTATACCTAATTATGTTTTTTGTTTCATTTTAACCAAAAAAGCACAGATTTTTTGATATGTAACATTACCAAAAATCTCTGTGCTTTTTTGTATATATTCGCAAAATCAAAGTTTTACATCTGCAAAAATTCCGTTCTTTAACATTTTTGCATATCTGAATCCGCATTTTTTTGCCAATTCCGCAGCCTCCTTAAACATAAATCCAAGGCTTTCGGCGTTATGACTATCGCTTGAAAGGATTATTTCCCCTCCGAGTCTGTTGATTTCGCACAAAAGAAACTCGGCGGGATAAGGAGTTGTCCTCTTTTTTCTGTAAATGCCGCCCGTATTTATCTCAAAAAGACTACAATGGTCTATCTCATATCTCAACGCATCTATGGCAGCCGTGCGATATCTCAGATCGTTTTCATCAAAATATCTGCTTCCTTCGTTGAACTTTGTTACAAGATCAAAATGTCCTACGATATCGGCTCCCGTTTTTTCAGCTGCAAATCTTGCAGTTTCATAATATTTCTCCGCAAAGGCTAGCCAGCTTCCCGAAAAATACTTATTCACCGCCTCCTCCGCCAAAGCAGCCGTATTATCAACAGAGGCCTTCTCTCCTCCAACATCAAGATAATGAACGCTTCCTATTATATAATCAGGCTTAAAGGAAGGCGCAGGAGAATATATATCCTGCTCAATGCCCAGATAAATTTCTATTCTATCCTTATATTTATCCTTAAGAGCATTAATCTCCTTTGCATAAGCTTCGCTCTCGGGAGGACTCATTGATGGCTCGGGGTCAAACTCTGTATAGGAATGTCCCGAAAATCCTATTGACTCATACCCCAACGCAATCGCCTGAAGAACTATATCCTCAGCCGAGCTTTTGCCGTCGCAATACGGAGTGTGGGTGTGGAGGTTTGACTTCACGCTCATTTCGTCATCTTCTCCTGCTTGACCTTATGGTCTATTACGTGGCGGGAGGCAAGCTCCTTTTTGATATCGTCAATGGAAATACCCATTTCTACCATAAGCACAAGGACGTGATATACAAGGTCTGAGATTTCATATATAGTTTCAGCCTTATCGTCCGCCTTGCCGGCTATTATAACCTCCGTGCATTCCTCGCCAACCTTCTTGAGAATCTTATCTATACCCTTCTCAAAGAGATACGTCGTATAAGAGCCTTCCTTCTTCTCGGTCTTTCTGCCTTCGATAAGTTTTGCAAGAGAATCGAGAGAAAAAGGAGGAGCCACATCATCCGCTATATATATATTATTGAAGAAACACGTTTTATTTCCCGTATGGCAGGCAGGTCCCGTTTTATTAACGTACACCGTGAGAGCGTCTCCATCGCAATCGGCATCTATCCTTGTTATATACTGAACGTTGCCCGAGGTTTCGCCCTTGCGCCACAATTCACCTCTGCTTCTGGACCAGAAGCAAGTTCTTCCTTCCTTTATACTTATATCTAGGCTCTCACGATTCATATATGCAACCGTTAAAACCTCTTTTGTTTCATTATCTATAACAACAGCGGGAATCAAGCCCTTTTCATCAAATTTCAGCTGTTCTACGTTCATTTTTAACACCTCACAAGCGCATATTGATTCCGTTTGCGCTCAATTCCTTTTTCAAATCTGATATTTTAACCTCGCCAAAATGGAAGATAGATGCTGCAAGTCCTGCATCAACCTTGGGCTGCTCTTGAAAAAGCTTGACAAAATCTGCCGTGCAGCCCGCTCCGCCCGAAGCGATTACAGGAACGTCAACAACGTCGCACACCGCGCCCAGCATTTCCAGATCAAAGCCGTTTTTAACTCCGTCCGTGTCAATACTGTTAAGCACGATCTCTCCTGCGCCCATAGCAACACCGCGTTTTATCCACTCTATCGCGTCCAGCCCCGTATCATCTCTGCCGCCGCGGCCGAAAACCCTGAAGCCTCCGCCCACTCGCTTTGCATCAACGGACAGCACAACGCACTGATCGCCATACTTTTTCGCAGCCTCCTCAATTAGCTGAGGATTTTTGATAGCGCCCGAATTGACGCTTACCTTATCCGCTCCGCATTTTAGAACGCGGTCGAAATCAGCAATAGTATTTATTCCGCCTCCAACCGTCAGAGGTATGAAAATGCGCTTCGCAACCTCCGTCAATATATCGGTGAACAGCGCCCTGCCCTCAGCCGATGCGGTTATATCATAAAAAACCAATTCGTCCGCGCCTGCGCTGCTATAATATGCGGCAAGCTCCACAGGAGAGGAAACGTCGCTTAGCCCCTCAAAATTAACTCCCTTTACAACTCTTCCGTTTTTAACGTCAAGACACGGAATTATTCTCTTTGTTATCATTTTGCCGCCACCTTTACAGCTTCACTGAGATCTATTGTTTTCTGATAAATCGCTTTGCCGAGAATTGCTCCGTACATATTCATATTGCGAAGCTCACAAACATCGTCGATGGTGGTTACTCCTCCTGAGGCGATTATATTTACAGAATATCTTTCCATAAGATCCTTATAAAGAGGAACGTTTGTGCCTGAAAGCATCCCATCCTTCGATATATCCGTGCAAATAACCGTTTTAACCTTTGCATCCGTCAGACGATCAAAAAGTCCGTAGCATGAAAGCTCGCTCTTTTCCATCCATCCGCGTATAGCAGCCATTCCGTCCTTTATATCAACTCCAACTGCAATATGCTCTCCGTATTCCTCTACCATCTTATAAAGAAAGTCGGAGTCGGTTACGGCAGCCGTTCCGATTATGACTCTTTCTACACCCGCCGAAAGATATTTTTCAACAGTCGACTGATTTCTGATCCCACCGCCGACCTGAACCTTAAGTCCGCTGTTTTTGGCAAGAGAGGCAACCACTGACAGATTGGGCGTTGTTCCGTCCTTCGCGCCCTCAAGGTCTACCGTGTGAAGAAACTCCGCCCCCGCATCTGCAAAGGCATAGCCAAGATCGATGGGGTTATTGGAATAGACCGTCATTTTATCATAATCGCCTCGCTGAAGACGAACCGCCTTGCCATCGTATAGATCTATTGCAGGAAATATGTACATAACTACCTCAAATTAAATTTCACAAAATGCACGGAGAATATTCAGCCCAACCTCTCCGCTCTTCTCGGGATGAAACTGTGTTCCGTAAACGTTTTCTCTCTCAACCGATGCCGTTACCTCAATGCCGTATTCGGAAACCGCAGAAACGCTTTCCTCGCACTGCGCACCATAATAGGAATGAACGAAATAAACACAATCTCCTTCATTTATATATTTATAAAGCTTACTGTCCTTTTTGAAGGAAAGAGGATTCCAACCAATATGGGGAACTTTAAGATCTCCAACCACGTCAGCCAATGGCATCACCTTACCTTTGATCAGCCCGAGGCCACGATGAACTCCGTATTCATGGCTTTCTTCAAAAAGCATCTGCATACCAAGACAAATTCCAAGAAGCTTCTTTCCTTTTCCAGCTTCTTCGCAGATGACCTTATCAAGTCCGCTTTGGCGAAGCTTTGCCGCCGCATCCTCAAAGGCTCCAACTCCGGGGAGAATTATTCCGTCCGCCTCGCTTATTACCTCAGCATCTCCCGTTACCACAACGTCGGCACCAATATATTCAAGAGATGATCTGAGGGAAAACAGATTTCCAACTCCGTAATCAATAATTGCAATCATTATAAAACACCCTTTGTTGATGGAATTTCTCCAGCCAGCTGAGCATCTATGGAAGCACACTGACGAAGCGTTCTGCCAAGAGCCTTGAAGACGCCCTCTATTATATGATGAGAATTTCTGCCTGCCAGCTGTCTTACATGCAGCGTTATATCTGCATTTCTCACAAATGCAAGGAGAAACTCCTCAACAAGCTGACAATCAAACTCGCCGACCTTCTCTGTCGGTATATCCATATCATAGGAAAGGTGGCTTCTGCCTGATATATCGGAAGCACACATTATAAGCGCCTCGTCCATGGGAAGAATGATGCTTCCATATCTGTTTATACCGCACATATCACCCACAGCTTCCTTAAAAGCTTTGCCTAGGCAAATGCCTATATCCTCTGCACTGTGATGGAAATCAACGTAAGTATCCCCCTCGCATTTCACCTTAAGGTCAAATCTTCCATGAGAGGCAAACAGCGTCAGCATATGATCAAAAAAGCCGCTGCCGCTTGATATTTCCGATTTGCCCTTTCCATCAAGGCAAAGCGAAAGACTTATATTGGTTTCTCTTGTTTTTCTTTCTATGGTTGCATTTCTTGCCATTTTAATATCCTCACTCGTTCAGAATATTTTTAAGCACTTCACAAAGGGTCGCCATTTCCTCAGGAAGCCCTATGGTTATTCTCAGATATTTGTCTATGCGCGCCTTTGAGAAATGACGCACCAGTATTCCATTTTCTCGAAGGCGTTTATAAAGCTCACCGCCCTCAAAATCGGGATGGCGGCAAAAGACGAAATTTGCCGATGAATCTATAACTTCAAAGCCAAGATCTCTAAGGCAAACTGCGGTTTTCTCTCTTGTTTTTACAACTCTCTCTGCATTTTCAAAATAATAGCCATCGCTCTCGATTGCCGCTATACCTGCCGCCTGTGTCAACGAATTTATATCATAGGGATTTGTTGAATATTTTATCAACTCAAGATCGGCTATAATATCGGGAGCTCCTATTGCAAATCCAAGCCTTGCGCCCGCCATGGAGCGAGACTTTGAAAAGGTTCTGACAACCAATATATTTTCGTTTTTAGGCAAAAGACTAATTGCACTCTCGCCGCCGAAGTCAACGTATGCCTCGTCTATTACGACCACGCTATCCCTATTGGACTGCGCGATCCTCTCGATATCAGAAAGAGGAAGGCTGAGACCCGTGGGAGCATTGGGGTTTGCGATTACAACGTTACTGTTGCATCCAACAAAGCCATCAACGTCCACCGTGAAGTCCTCCTTCAACGGCACCACTCCGGCGCTTACACCATGAAGCTGAGCAAACACCTGATAAAAGCCATATGTTATATCACAATAAGCCATTCCCTTTGCTTTATCACAAAATGCCATAAAGGCAAAATTGAGAATATCGTCGCTTCCGTTGGAAACGAAGATCATATTCTCCGAAACGCCGTATCTCTCTGCAAGCTTTTCCTTGAGAAGCTTACACGTTGGGTCGGGATAGAGATTCAGCCTGCTAACCACGTTGCCGTTTATAGCTTCAAGCACCTGGGGTGAGGGCGGATATGGAGATTCGTTTGTGTTAAGCTTTATATATTTTCTATCCCTTGGCTGCTCGCCGGGAGTATACGCCTCAAGGCTTTTTAGGCGTTTGCTTAAAAACTTACTCATTTTATTTAATCCTTAAATCTTATGCGCGCAGATTCCGCGTGAGCTCCGAGTCCCTCGCTGTCTGCAAAATACGCTACCTTTTCGTATATATCCTTAAGTGAATTTCTTGTAAAATACGTAAACTGTGATTTCTTTACGAAATCGTCAACTGAAAGGGGGCTTGAAAATCTTGCTGTTCCGCTAGTGGGAAGAGTGTGGTTAGGTCCTGCCATATAATCTCCCACCGCCTCGGGACAATATCTGCCAAGGAATATGGACCCTGCATGCTTGATGCTGTCAAGATAATCAAAGGGATTATCAACACAAACCTCAAGATGCTCAGGCGCAAGCTCGTTTGAAATTCTGATTGCCTCCTCAATTGATGAAACCAGAATAATCTTTCCGTTATTATCAATGGATGCTCTTGCAATTTCTTCTCTTTTAAGCTGAGGAATCTGCTTTTCGAGCTCGGCTGAAACCTTATTCGCCAAATCCACATCATCAGTTACCAAAACCGCACTTGCATTTTTGTCATGCTCTGCCTGAGACAAAAGGTCTGCCGCAACGTATGCCGGATCCGACGCCCCGTCTGCTATAACAAGAATTTCGCTGGGGCCTGCGATCATATCTATGGCAACCTTGCCAAACACCTGCTTTTTCGCTTCCGCTACAAACTTATTTCCGGGGCCTACTATCTTATCAACCGCAGGAACGCTTTCAGTTCCGTAAGCCAAAGCCGCAACAGCCTGCGCTCCTCCTATTTTGAAAATCCTGCCAACTCCTGCAATCTTTGCTGCCGCAAGAATAACGGGATTAACTCCCCCATCCCTTGAGGGAGGAGTTACCATTACGATCTCTTCTACTCCTGCAATAAGAGCAGGCACACAATTCATCAGAACTGAGGAAGGATACGCCGCTGTTCCTCCCGGAACGTAAAGCCCGACACGATCAAGGGGAATAACTCGCTGTCCCATAACCGCTCCGCCCTCGCCCGTCATCACAAAGCCGCTTCGCTTCTGATTTTCGTGGAAAGCCCATATATTCTTTTTCGCCTGACGTATCACCTCAATAAGCTCAGGATCAACGCTGTTGAATGCAGCCTCTATCTCCTCATCACTTACTTCAAGCGTTGTAAGATCAGCTCCGTCAAACTTTTTGCTGTATCGGAGCAAAGCCTCGTCGCCGTTTTTTCTGACGTCGTATATTATATCGGCAACTATCTCTTCAACTCCGCTTGCCTCGTTTTCACGAATAAATATATCGTTTCCGCACTTGGCGTAGTCCATTATCTTTATCATAGTCTTTTTCCTTCCCTTGTGGGATTTTCATTCTATCTTTTCGCTTATTTTTTCAACCATTCTGTTTATCTCGTCGCGCTTGAAGCGATATGCCGCTTTGTTTGCAACGAATCTTGCACTTATGGGAACTATGGTTTCATAGGGCTCAAGATTATTTTCTATGAGCGTTTTTCCCGTTTCCACTATATCAACTATAACGTCTGACAGATCAAGAAGAGGTGCTATCTCAATTGAGCCGTTAAGCTTGATTATATCAATATCGCGCCCCATCTTTTCGTAATATTCTCTTGCGATACGGGTGAACTTCGTTGCAACACGAAGAGTTTTTTCGCTATCGGGACGACTTCCCATAGGTCCTGCAACTGCCATTCTGCATTTTCCCATTTTCAGATCAAGCAGCTCGTATACGTCGTGTCCGCCCTCAAGCAAAATATCCTTGCCAACTATTCCAACGTCTGCCGCACCTCGTTCAACGTAAATTGCTACGTCCGATGGCTTTGCCCAGAAATATCTGACTCCGTTTTCCTCGTTTTCAAAAATAAGCTTTCTGGAGCTTTCCATAACCTCGGGACATCCATAGCCTATCTCTTCAAAAATTCTGTATGCCTTTTCGCCAAGCCTTCCTTTAGGGAGAGCTATATTTATTATCTTTTTCATTTTGCCCTCCCTTTAGCTGAACTGAACTAATTCTTTATACGTCGGCATGCAATTGGAGCCTGTGGGCATAGCGCATATCTTTTTGCCTCTTGATTTTATTTTCTCAACTGCTCTTGCAACAGATGCCGCATCCGCGTCTTTATCATAAAGAAGCAAAACGTCCACGTCGCATTCTCTTTCATTTTTTGCATATCTCTCAAGGATATCGGGATAAACCGCAAAGCCTATGGCATCTGCGCAAAGTCCTGTTTTGCGAACCAAGGCATCATAACGTCCGCCGGAAAGAACGTGGCGGCTGATTCCTTCAATAAAGCCTTGGAAAGTTATACCGTTATAATAATTCATATCGTTTGAAACCGTGAAATCAAAAACGAAAGCATCTGCTTCGCCCATAGCAACAAGCACGTTCGTCAGCGCCTTTAGCTCTTCAACAGCCGCACGACAGCACTCGCTGTCGCAGATTCTGTCAATTTCAGAAACCGTCTGCTCGATGGGGCCATACAAGGTTGCCAGCCTTTCAAGCTTTTCAGCTCCGTATCCGCAAATCTCTCTTAAGGTGTGAACGTTTTTATCAGCCAAAGCCTTGCCCGCCTTGGTTGCATTTTCACCCTTAAGCCCTGCCGCTCTTATAAGCGCCGATATGAGACCCATATGAGATATGCCTATAACGCTGTTTTCAGAAATGCTTTTAAGACTCCTTGCAGCAAGCGTCAGAACCTCGCCCTCGGAATATAGATCTATATTGCCGATTGCTTCAATTCCGACCTGCATTATCTCTCTTATATTATCCTCTCCCCTGCTGCCCGTTCTGTAAACGTTTTCATTGTAATACACCTTATAAACACCATCTATATCTCGGGGAGCATTTTTTACGATGGACAGGGTTATATCGGGCTTCAACGCAAGAAGCTTTCCGCGTGGATCCGTAAAGGTTACTATCTTTTCACTTGCAAGAAATTTCTTATTTTCAAGATAAAGCTCATAATTCTCAAACTTGCTCATTTTATATTTTTTATATCCGTACTGCTCATATAAGCTTCTGAGAGCAAGTACGGCTTTTTCATCTTGTCTGAGAGGGGAGATTATATCGTTCATTTTCAATTCCTCGCTTTGAAAAAAGTCTGATATCTGAAATTTATTCCATTATATCACCTTCGTTCGCTTTAGTCAAGTAAATTATTAAAGACTTTTGATGTTTTATACTATATTATAAGAAAAATCAGCCGTTATTTTATCACCTTTCATCAAAAAACACATATACTGCAAATGAAAGGCGGTGTTTTTTCTGAAAAACTACTCAGATTTTTACAAAACAATCGATCATCCTCCTGCTTCTTTTTTCATCGGAGCAAATTCTCCCACGGGATTTATATATGCAAACAAAAATCTGCTCCATGAAAAAGAGCTTACCAAGCTGTACGTGCTTAAGGGCGGTCCCGGAACGGGAAAAAGCACGTTGATGAAAAAATGCAGAGAGCATTTTGCAAACAAGGGCTACGCTGTATACTCATATTATTGCTCCTCCGATCCCGAATCTCTTGATGCCCTTATTATTGAAAACAGATCCCTTCGTATCGCAATCGTTGACGGAACGCCTCCGCACTCAATCGACCCTTCGCTTCCGGGCGCAATAGGAGAGCTTGTGGATCTTGGCAGTTGCTGGAAAAGCGCGGCACTTGAGGAAAGCTTGGAAACTATCGCTTCACTTGCAGCTTCCAAGGCGATTGCCTTTGAACAGTCTCAAAAATATCTCCTTGCCGCATCAAACGTTCTCGGAATAATAAGAGCAACAGCTGAAAGAGGATTCAAAAATGAAAAGGCGACAGCTTTTATCTCCCGCCTGATAAAATCCTTTCCGAAGCCCAAGGGCGTATATGAAAGAAGCACCGTTATAACAAAAGCCATTTCTATGAGGGGTGCCGTTCGTCTGCCAACATTTGAAAATGCAAAGCATTTAATAGCCGTCGCCGACAGCCATCATACATCACCGCTGTTTTTTCAGCTTCTCGACTCTTCTCTTGGATTATTCGGGCACAGCCATATAGTTTCCTATTCTCCCCTTGGAGAAATATGCGAGATTTATCTGCCGCAGCTAAGCATCTCATTTGTTTCACAAAGAAGCGGATCGGAATATTATAAAACAATACGTCTTTCGCGTTTTACAGATAACGAATATTTCGCAGATCACAAAGCTAAGCTTCGCTTTAACGAAAAATGCCTGCTCTCGATGCTTGATGCTTCGCTCGGATGCCTGACTGAAGCTAAAAATCATCATTTCGCCCTTGAGGATATTTACGTCAAGGCTATGGATTTCTCTATGCTTGATGCAATTAGCGAACAGCTTATTGGCACAATAGAAAAAAAGCTGCTCGGATGAGCAGCTTTTTTGTGAGTTGAATTATTTCTTGTAAAGGGGACCGTATGTTGCGCAAGCGCGGTAGTCCTGTCCTTCCTTATCCATACCGAAGGCATTGAAGCTTGCAGGACGGAAGATGTCCTCTTCGGGAACGTTGTGCATTGCAACGGGAATGCGGAGCATGGAGCACATTGTGATAAGGTCTGCAACGATGTGACCATAGCTGATAGCGCCGTGGTTAGCACCCCAGCAGTTCATAACGTCGTATGCGCTCTTGAAGGGGCCCTTGCCTGTGAGGCGAGGAGCAAACCATGTGCAAGGCCATGTATAGTCTGTTCTCTTCCAGAGAACGTCTGTTACTTCATCGGGAAGCTTAACTGTCCAACCCTCTGCGATCTGAAGCATGGGGCCAAGACCGTCAACAAGATTGAGACGGATCATTGTTACGGGCATTTCTGCATTTGTTACGAAACGGGAGCTGAATCCGCCGCCACGGAAATAGCCTGCATCAGCTGCGTTCCATGTTGTTGCGTTAAGGATAGCATCCATATCCTCTTCTGTGATATCCCACCAATCCTTCATTGTGGGATTACCGTTCTCGTCCTTTGCTTCACCGCAAGCATCGAGGCAAGCCGCACCGGAGTTGATAAGATGGATAATACCGTCAGCCTCAGCTGCCTTACCCTCGAGATCGTAACCGGAAGCCTTCTTAACAGCCTCAGGGCTCCAATATGTACGAACGTCAGCAAAGATCTGAGCCTTATTTGTGAGCAGCTTCATAAAGAGCATACCAAGACCGTTGAGAACGTCGTTCTCTGTTGCAAGGATATAGGGCTCTCTTGCGCCGTTCCAGTCAAATGACGTGTTGAGAAGTGCTTCGGGGAAGTCGCAGTTGGGATAGAAGTCTGTCCACTGTCTCTGACCCTGGAAGCCTGCAGCGATTGCATTGTGGCCGCTCATTTCCTCTTCGCAGCCCTCGGGAAGATTCTTGTTGCCACACATAAGGTCCTTGATGATGATCATCATCTTAACAACAAATTCCCATGCCTCTTCCTTCTGCGCATCGGTTTTCTGAAGCTCAGGAACGTTCTTATCAAAGCCTTCCTTGCACTTTTCCTTTGTCCAAGCCATAGCCTTTTCGAATTCAGCCTGATCATAGATACCCTCTGCCATACGGCGAATGATCTCTACCTCGTCAACAGACTCAACTCTCATGCCAAGATATTCTTCGATAAACTTAGGATCGATGATGGAACCGCCGATACCCATACATACAGAACCGATCTGGAGATAGCTCTTTCCTCTCATGGATGCAACAGCAACAGCTGCGCGACCGAAGCGGAGAAGCTTTTCGCGAACGTCTGCAGGGATCTCTGTGTCGTCAGCATTCTGAACGTCGTGTCCGTAAATGCCGAATGCAGGAAGACCCTTCTGAGCATGAGTTGCAAGAACAGATGCAAGGTAAACTGCGCCGGGACGCTCTGTGCCGTTGAAGCCCCATACAGCCTTGATTGTGTTTCTGTCCATATCCATTGTTTCAGCGCCGTAGCACCA
>JAZORY010000038.1:0-19895 GCA_045656825.1 Candidatus Avispirillum sp. | reverse complement strand
TCGGGATGAGCCTTTTCGATCTCGTCAAAGAGGACTACGGAATAGGGACGGCGACGGATCTTTTCCGTCAGCTGTCCTCCATCGTCGTATCCAACGTATCCGGGAGGAGCTCCGACAATTCTGGAAACGGAGAATTTATCCATAAATTCGCTCATATCAAGGCGAATAAGAGTTTCGGGAGAAGCAAAAAGATCGTTTGCAAGAACCTTTACAAGCTCTGTCTTACCAACGCCCGTGGGGCCTGCAAATATAAATGAAACGGGCTTACGCTTAGGAGAAACTCCCGTTCTTGAGCGGCGTACCGCACGGACAACCGCATCAACTGCACTATCCTGACCAACAATTCTTTCCTTAAGTCTGTCGGAAAGGCCTTCAAGCTTTGAGAATTCATCCTCTGTGATAGTGGATGCAGGGATACCCGTCCATATTTCAATAACGTCGGCAATATCCGCTTCCGTCATTTCAACCTGCTCGCAAAGGGGCTTAAGATAGTTGACTCTGTCCTTCATACGAAGCTCGTCAACCTTAATATCTGCCAATCTGTGATAAATCTCCTCTGCGCCCTCGCTGTTATCCTTAAGCTTTGCCTCAAGCTCGCTTCTTTCCTTTTCAAGAAGAATAAGCTTATCGCCAAGCTCGGCTCTTTCGTTTATTTCAGGGCTGGAGAGAGATATATTTGCCGCTGCCTCGTCAATGAGGTCGATAGCCTTATCGGGCAGATATCTGTCTGTTATATATCTTTCGCTGAGAACTACTGCGCTTCTAAGAACCTCAGCAGGAATTCTTATGCTGTGATATTCCTCATAATAATGCTTGATACCGAGGAGGACCTTCTCCGTGTCGTCGATACCGGGCTCAGCCACGGTTACAGGCTGGAAGCGGCGCTCAAGAGCGCTGTCCTTTTCGATATACTTACGATATTCGTTCAGCGTTGTTGCGCCGATAACCTGAATCTCGCCGCGGGAAAGGGCGGGCTTCATAATGTTTGCAGCATTCATTGACCCCTCTGCATCACCCGTGCCGACGATATTATGAACCTCGTCGATTACAAGGATAATATTTCCTGCCGCCTTGACCTCGTTAAGAAGACCAAGCACTCTTGATTCAAACTGACCTCTGAACTGTGTTCCTGCAACAAGGGCTGTCAGGTCCACAAGATAAAGCTCCTTATTTCTGAGCTTATAGGGAACGTCGCCTGAAACTATTTTTGCTGCAAGAGCCTCTGCGATCGCCGTTTTACCAACGCCGGGCTCGCCGATAAGGCAGGGATTGTTCTTCTGTCGTCTTGAAAGGATCTGAATAACTCTTTCAAGCTCACGCTCGCGACCAATAACACGGTCTAATTTTCCCATTGCCGCCTTTTCAGTGATGTTCTGGCAATAGGTAGTTAAAAACTTCTTTTCCTGCTTTTTCTTTGTTCCCTTCTTCTCGCCGTCCTCTGCCTTTGCGCCGCTGTTAGCATTCATGCCGTCGCGGATGATTCTATTAAGATCGAGTGAGGGAGCGTTTGTTCCGTCGCCTCCGAAGGCTTCAAGGGCAGATGTCATATCGCCGCCGAGACCAAAGGGGTTTTCGCCGTTTTCAAGACCTTCCATGATACCAGCCATATCCTCGCTCATGCGATCGATATCCTCATCGGAAAGTCCCATTGTTTTGATTATTTCATTAACGGGGCCTATGCCCAGCTCTTTAGCACATTTGATACAGATGCCTTCCTGCTTCTGCTCGCCGTTTTCTATCTTTGTGATGAAAACAACAGCCATTCGCTTTTTGCATCTCGCGCACATTACCATTAGTGATCTTCGCCTTTCTGAGTTAGTATTTGCTGTAATTTATTTGAGTCCTATTTTAGAAAAGAGGTCTATAACGCTGTTTTCCGCAAAGAACTTGATTATTATCGTATTATTAAATGTATTTTCGCTGACAAGATCGGGAGCAACCGTTACAAGAGCGGAAAGCGCAACCTCGAATGCAAGGGAAAGCACCCAGCCAAGAACAACTGCACCGATGATTCCGGAAATAAGACCGAGAGCCTTATCCATTGATTTGAGAACGGGAAGCTTGAACACGCCTGCAATTATTGCAGTTGCTATTTTAAGGGCAACTGTTGCAATAATGAAAAGGATAAAAAATGCAAGAACAGTTGAAACTGTATTTGCAACGGGTGTTGCCACCTTAACTGCAAGCTTCTCTATCATTTCATAGCTGACGATTTCAACGCCGCCTGAAATTTCTTCAACTGCGCCGACGTCGGCCCCAAAACGCTCGATTATCGTATTGATCTGCGGATTTTCGAACATTTTCGTGAGATCGTAAACAATCTCGCCCGCTGCCTCGCCTGCTGTTTTGGCAGCGGAAGCAAAGGTTTCCGCAATTCCCTTGGAGATTGCCCCAAGTATATATTTTGTATTGAGCCACGTGCTGAGCATAGGAGTGAATGTATATGCCACCAGCACGGAAACAAGTCCTGATGCAAGATGCATAAGGGATTTTACAAATCCGTTTTTATATCCGTATACAACACTTGCCGCCATTACTGCGATTATTATAACGTCAAGAAGTAAATTAACCATAATATAAGTATATCCTTTCTTTTATCATTCAAAAGAAACTGTTACAGCTCCCAGCTTTTCACATTTCAGGAGATTTCCGTATATAACGACGATATCCTCAATGTAAGCAGAGCAGGAAACGCTTTTCACGTTGCCGTCGGTGGTGATCATTTTTATGGAATCGTCGCAAAGAACGTACATAGCGGAGGCATCACAGCAAATACTATTCACCTTGCCGCTGATCTCCTCGCTGCAAAGAAGGTCTGCGTTCATATCAAAAAGATAAGCCTTATTTTCAGAGGAAACTGCATTATCGCTGAGAACTACCGCAACGGAATCCTTTGCGAAGCGAAACTCTGTTACGTCGCCGCCATCAAGAGCATATTCACTCTCGATTTTTCCGTCGGCCACCTTAACAAGCTTTGTATCACAAAGAACAAGCAGACTGCCGTTTTCCATATATTCTGCCGCAAGGGGCATTGCATTTTCAATTGCAATAGTCTGAACCTCCTCTGTGCCAACCTTGCACAGAGCAATTTCCGCAGTTATTCCTGAAACGCTGACGTCTGCTGAAACGATTGCAAGATTTTTGCCCTTTTCATCAAGCGCCATATCCGTTACGTATTTATCCTTATAATACTTCGCCTGAAGCTTCATATTTTCTTTATAAACAGAAACAAGATATTTTGCCTCGTTGCTTCTTGTGAGGATAGCATAGCTTCCGCTATCGGAAACACACACGTCCTCAAGCACCTCGTCGCAGGTTTCTTCAAGAACACACGCCATAGCTGTGAAAATACTGTATGAATGTCCGCCTACGTCGTACACAACGGCATATTTATCGCCGGTTACGATAGCGGGAGTTTGCATATATCTCGACTCGTCCAGCTCTCTTGCTCCGGTTGAGTTATAAAGGCGGAAGCCCTCTGAAGAAGCATATGCCAGCTTCCCCTTGAATATATCAAAGACTGCTCCGCTTTCCTCATTATAGGAGATGCTTGCAAAGTCTGTCGTAATCTCAGCCGCGCCTGCATCAAGGTCGCGGAGAAGATACATAAGATTGCTGTAAGTTATATTGCTTCGGAAAAACAGGAGATTGACCGCAAGAAATGCAACAAGCAAAACAAAGGCTAAAAATTTAGCAAATCTGTATCGCCTTGAAGCAGCAAGATAATATTCGCTGACTTCCATATCCTTATAGTCTATTTTAACCTGTTTCTTTTTTTCGGGAGCAGGTGCTTTTTCTCTCGGCGCCTGAGTATTTTTTCTTCTCAGCTCAACGCTTTCGCTTTTCTTATCTTTCACGGGAAACTCCTCCTTTCCGTTTAATTGCATTGCCAATCAATTTCGTCATCATAAAAAACCCGACTGAGATACAGCCCCTCGGGAGGTGCTGTGAAGCCTGCACGGCTTCTGTTTTTAGCCTTGATTATATCGATTATATCCTCGGGCTCGAATTTTCCCATAGCACAATCAAGCAAGGTGCCTGCCATAATACGAACCATATTATAAAGAAATCCGTCTGCTGCAACGCGGAAGCAGATAAGCCCGCTTGCATCTCTTTCGACATTTGCATATAATACCGTTCTTTTGGCATCAACTATCTTACTTCCACTAGCCATAAAAGAGCTGAAATCATAGTATCCAACGAGGTTTTCGGCAGCTTTCTGCATCCGTCTAAAACCCTCTTCGGAAACGCCTCTTCTATGCCTGTATGCTCTGCCCGAAACAAAGGGATCATCATACGCTGCATCCCAGATTTTATAAACGTATTCCTTTCCCTTGGCGGAATATCTGGGATGAAAATCGTCTGCCACCTGAGCCGCCGCAACAACGGCGATATCATCGGGAAGATGTGGAGCAAAGGCGCGGTTCACCTTTCCGGCAGGAATACTGCACCAAGGCTCCTCTTTTGTTTCTTTCGGTGCAACCGTGCAGCAAAATCCAAGGGCATGAACCCCTGCATCAGTTCGGCTGCATCCTGTTACGTCGCAAGGAAAGCCGAAAACTTTCGCAGCAGCATCTGTGAGCACGTTCTGAATCGCTCTGCTGTTTTTCTGGCATTGAAACCCTGCATATTCAGTTCCGATATAAGATACCTTCAACAAAAGCTTCATTTCGGTTTTTCCTTACGTTTACTTAAATTACATACTGAGGTTATAGCCGGGTGCAAATTTATTTATAAGCACCACTGCGCAAAGCAGTAGGGCAACAGCTATAAAGCCTACAAAATCTCTGTATGAGGAATGAAGAACGTTCATTCTCGTTCTTCCCTCTCCGCCCGTATAGCAACGGCACTCCATCGCAACTGCCAGCTCTTCAGCGCGTCTGAAGGCTGAGATGAACAATGGGATAAGGACGGGAACAAGAGCCTTTGCTCTCTGCTTCAGAGACCCCGTTGAAAAATCGGCTCCTCTTGCTCTCTGGGCATTCATGATCTTCTCTGTTTCCTCAAGAAGCGTTGGAATGAATCGGAGAGCTATTGTCATCATCATAGAAAACTCATGAACGGGCAGCTTTATTTTAGCAAGTGGGGCAAGCAGCTGCTCAAGTCCGTCTGTGAGTGCGATAGGTGTTGTTGTATAGGTGAGAGTGAGCGTTGTTACGGAAACAAGCAAAATCACTCGCACAACTATAAGAAATGCATTGATAATTCCTTCAAGATACACGCTGATGGGTCCGAAGCTGAACAACAGCACCTCTCCCTTAAGCCAGAATATATTGATAACTGCGGTTATGCAGATGATCATAACAAGGGGCTTAAGCGAACGAAGGATTATTTTTGGATTTATCTCGCTGAGCGCCATAAGTCCGAGGGCGGAGAGCGCAACCAGCGCGAATGTGAAAATGTTTTTACAAAGGAATATCACTACGATATACATAACTGCAAGCACAAGCTTCCATCGGGGATCCATTCTGTGAAGAAAGCTTTTTCCCTCGCAATACTGTCCGAAGGCTACGCTGTTTTTCACTGTTCGCCACCTCCGAGAAGTCTTGCTGCGGCAAACTTGACCGTGTATATATCAAGACCGATATCAACTCCGCAATCGCGGAGCTCTCTTGCAACCTTGGTTACCTCGGGAACGTCGAGTGAGGCTGAAAAAAGCTCGTCTGCTCGGCTGAACACCTCGGCAGGAGTTCCCTCCATAACGGGTGAGCCCTGAGACATAACCACCACTCTGTCGCAATACATAGCCATATCCTCCATGCTGTGCGAAACTATGATAACGGAGGTTCCGCTTTCTCTCTGATAGTCTCTTATTCTTGAAAGAATTTCTCTTCTTGCTCCGGGGTCAAGGCCCGCCGCAGGCTCGTCGAGAACGAGAACCTCGGGCTTCATTGCCATAACTCCTGCAAGAGCCGCCCTTCTCTTCTGTCCTCCGGAAAGATCGAAGGGGCTTTTCTCAAGCAACTCGGGACGAAGACCTGCAAATCTTGCCGCCTCCTCCACTGCCTTTTCTATTTCATCGCCCTTCATTCCCATATTGGCAGGGCCAAAGGCGATATCCTTTTTTACTGTTTCATCAAAAAGCTGATATTCGGGATACTGCATCACAAGACCTACGCGAAAGCGCACGTCTCTGATCTTTTTAGGATCCTCCCAGATATCCTTTCCATCAAGGAGAACCTGACCGCTATCAGCACGAAGCAGACCGTTTAGCATATGAACGAGAGTTGATTTTCCGCTTCCCGTATGCCCGATAAGGCCTGTTATCATATTATCTCTGAAGGTTATATTCACATTATCAAGAGCCTTCATCTCATAGGGTGTGCCCTTGCCGTAAATATAAGTGAGATCCTTTATCTGTATAAGCGCCATATTACTATCCTGATTTTTTATTTTCCCATTACACGCGCAATTTCCGCTGCACACTCTTTGGGATCGAATATATCCGTGCGAACGTCATAGCCCGCCTCCTTGAGACGCCAGAGAAGCTCCGTCGTTTGAGGAACGTCCAGATTTGCGCTCCAAAGCTCTGCCGCGCGGCTGAAAACCTCTTTGGGCGTTCCTTCCATAATGATCTTGCCCTCTGACATAACTATGACTCTATCTGCCATAGTTGCCTCGTTCATATAGTGAGTTATATGAATAACCGTAAGGTTTTCATCGCGGTTAAGGCGGGTTATTGTTCCCATAACCTCTTTTCTGCCTGCAGGATCAAGCATCGCCGTGCTTTCGTCAAAGATGATGCACTTACGCTTCATCGCAATAGCACCTGCGATAGCTATTCTCTGCTTCTGTCCGCCTGAGAGCCTATGTGTTTCATGGCGGGCATATTTTGTCATACCAACCGTTGCAAGAGCATAGTCTACACGTCTGCGTATCTTCTCGGAGGGAACTCCAAGATTTTCGCATCCGAAGGCAACGTCCTCTTCAACGATGGTTGCAACAAGCTGGTTGTCGGGATTCTGGAAAACCATTCCGACGTCGCGGCGGGCACGATATACGTCCTCGTCCGTTACGTTTTCCCCCGTCATACACTTGCCGCCTATATAAAGCGCTCCCTCGTCTGCCTCAAGCACCATACAAAGAAGCTTGGCAAGAGTTGATTTTCCGCTGCCGTTATGACCGAGGATCGCAACAAACTCGCCTTCATTTATACTGAAGCTCACGTCCTTCAACGCCTGATGCGAGGGCATTCCCTCTTCATCTGCGGGATAGGCATAAGAAAGATGCTCCGCTCTTATTAACTCTTTCATTCTTACTTCCTTTTTCTGTAACAGCGTTACACCGGGACGATCAGCTTCGTCCCACACAAATTTATTTCTTCGCTCTGTCCGCAACCCATCTTGCACTTGCTCCTGCGGGAAGGGGCAGCCCTGTTGAGCTGACGGGAAGTCCGATTTCGCCTGCCTCAAAGCTTCCTTTAGCCTTTACCGTGTTTGCAACCATATATCCCATAGTTGCAGGGGAAAGACCGGTTGTGTAGGAGTTTACGAGGAAGAAGAGAGGATCGTCGGACAAAACCTCTGCTGCGATCTTAATAAGATCTGCCGCACATTCCTCAAGCTTCCAAACCTCTCCGTTGGGACCTCTGCCATAGGAGGGAGGGTCCATAATGATTCCCTCGTATTTCTTTCCGCGGCGGATCTCTCTCTCAATAAACTTTCTGCAATCGTCCACAATATAACGGACAGGTGCATCCCCCAGACCGCTGAGTCTGAGATTTTCCTTTGCAGCCTGAACCATGCCCTTTGATGCATCAACGTGGCAAACGGATGCGCCTGCCTTAGCTGCCGCCGCCGTTGCGCCGCCCGTATATGCAAAAAGATTCAGAACGCGGATCTCGCGCTCAGGCTCCTCCGCCTTTGCTTTTCTTATTATTTCGGAAAACCAGTCCCAATTGACAGCCTGCTCGGGAAAAAGGCCCGTATGCTTAAAACCCATAGGACGAAGCTGAAACTGCAGCTCGCCATAGTTTATGCACCATGCATCAGGCATATTTGAAACGACCCATTTTCCGCCGCCGCTTTTTGAACGACGATAAACGCCGTGCGCCTTCTTCCAGCGGGGGTCCTTTCTTTCTGTATCCCAGATGATCTGAGGATCGGGACGGATGAGAATATATTCTCCCCATCTTTCAAGGCGCTCGCCGCGGGATGCGTCGAGAAGCTCGTAATCATTCCATTTATCGCTATACCACATAATCTTATCGTCCGTTTCTTAGTTGTTATAATATTTTGCAAGAGAAGATCCTGCCGAATGGCCATGGCAGATGGCTATTGCCAGAGCGTCTGCCGTGTCGTCGGGCTTCGGGGGCTGACTGAGACCGAGAAAGCTTGTTACCATCATGATGACCTGCTTTTTCTCCGCTCTTCCGTAACCCACGATGGACTGCTTGACCTGCAAGGGCGTGTATTCATATATGGGCAGATTTTTCTGAGTTGCCGCAAGCATTATAACACCTCTTGCCTCTGCAACAACGATACCTGTTTTCTGGTTTGTATTCCAGAAAAGCTCTTCTATGCTCATGGCATCAGGCTTGTATTTATCTATGATGCCGCAAAGCCCATCGTATACCTGACGAAGCCTTTCCTCAGTTTTCTGTCCCGCCTTTGTTTGTATGGAGCCGTACGCCATAGGACGAAACCTGAAGCCGTCATAATGAAGCACTCCCCAACCCACTATGGCAATGCCGGGGTCGATACCTAAAATTACCATATCCAAGCCGTCCTTTCTGCAAAATGGTATAGTACACCCATAATAGATTATTATAGCACACATTCTTCATTAAGTCAAAGATTTATAGCCATTTTTTCTTATTTATTCACAAAAAGATTACAAATATTTTCGCCTTCCGGAAAATGCAAAAACAGCACTGTTTTTATTGTGATTTTATTGCAATATTCCTTTACTTTATAAAGGTTTTGTGGTATAATTACTATAATTTGAAAAATGGGAGGTTTTATCTCGTAATGGCAGAAATCGTGAAGTTTTCACAGGGCGATATTCTTGAGCTGAAAAAGCCCCATCCCTGCGGCTCCAAGCTCTTTCGCTGTGAGCGCGGAGGCAGCGATATCCGCATCATCTGCACCACCTGCGGCAGAGATATGACCATTCCCAGAATCAAGCTTGAAAAGTCTATTAAGAAAGTTATCAAAGAGGATTCCCAAATTGGAAAAAACTAAACTTCTAACTCCCCTCGCTCCTGCACCGAGCGCAAGGGATTATCTCAGATCCCTTTTCAAAGGAGATCGCAAATATCTTGGAATATGCTTCTTTCTCCCCGCCATCATCATGTGGGTCATCTACATCTGTATGCAGGTGTTCCCCTTCGGCGAAGAAAGCGTTCTCGTTCTTGACCTGAACGGTCAGTACGTATATTTCTTCGAAGAGCTGAAAAACATCATCTATGGCGACGGAAGCCTTCTTTACAGCTTCAGCCGCGCACTTGGTGGAGAATTCTTCGGTATCTTTGCATATTATCTCTCCAGCCCCTTCTCATTCATAGTTGCTCTCTTCCCCGCAGCTTATATGACGGAAGCCCTGCTTCTTATGTTCCTGCTCAAAACAGGCTGCTGCGGTCTCACCTTCGGTATCTATATCGACGCAACCAGAAAAAAGGATCCCGTTGCAACAACGCTCTTCTCCTCAATGTATGCCCTTTGCGGATATGCGGTCGTTATGCAGCATAACACAATGTGGATAGACAACCTCATTCTCCTTCCCATCGTTATGCTGGGCATTGAGCGCCTTATCAAATACGGCAGATATAAAATGTTCGTTATCAGCCTTTCCATGGCTGTCTTCTCAAACTTCTATATCGGCTATATGATGTGCATCTTCGTTGCAGCATATTTCTTCTACTACTATTTCGCAACAAGCCCCGAGGAAAGAAATCCCCGCGGCGAAAAGAACCATCTCGTGAAAAGCTTTGGCAGAATAGGCGTGTTCTCCCTTATCGTAATTCTCATTTGCGCCGCTCTTCTGCTTTGCACGTATTACTCCCTTACCTTCGGTAAAACAGAGTTTACCAATCCCGACTATTCCTTCACTCAGAAGTTTGATTGGGCTGATATGCTCACAAAATTCTATTTCGGATCCTACGATACAGTTCGCCCCGAGGGTCTCCCCTGGCTCTATATCGGCATGCTGGCTCTTGTTCTCTTCCCCCTTTATTTCTTTGCACCCCATATCAAAACAAGAGAAAAGATCGCCTCCGGAATTCTTATCTCATTCTTCCTTTTCAGCTTCAATGCCTCAACAATCGATATGTTCTGGCACGGTATGCAGAAGCCTAACTGGCTCAACTACCGATACAGCTTTATGCTCTGCTTCTTTTTGATCCTTCTGGCATATAAAGCGTTTGAAAAAATCACGGAGATCGGCTACCGCAAGGTCCTTGCATCCTCTGCAATTATCGCAGGAGTGCTGATCGTTCTCCAGAAGCTTGAATACGAAAACCTTAAGGAGCTCACTTGCGTTTGGTGCTCTCTCCTTATCGTTGCAATATATCTTGGCGTTCTTCGCGCTTCAACCATGAACGACGTCGAGATCCGCAGAACAGCATCTCTCGTTCTCGTTATTCTTTGCAGCCTTGAGCTTTTCTGCGCAGGACTGCTTAACGTGGTTGCTCTTGACGATGACGTTATCTACTCAAGCAGAAGCTCCTATCAGAATTTCAGCGACAGAGTTATGCCCTTGATTGAAGACATCAAAAAGGCTGATACAAGCTTCTACCGCATGGAAAAAACTGTCCACAGAAAAACAGACGACCCCTATCTCTTCGATATGAACGGTCTTTCCGGATCAACCTCAACCTTGAATCAGGAAACCATCACACTTCTCAGAAATCTCGGACTTTCCTCTAAGGCTCATTGGTCCAAATACCTTGGCGGCACTCCCGTTCTTGATTCGCTTCTCGGAATCAAATATCTCATTTGCGAAAACGACGATCAGCAGCCTCTCTACGAATATCAGTTCTCCCACAACGCAGATCTTGCTGCTTATAAGAACCCCTATGCGCTCTCTATTGCATATGGCGTCAACAATTCTCTCGCAAGCCTTGATATCACAGCTGATACGTTCTATTCCCCCTTCAACAGAATGAACGCTATCGTTTCCGCTATGCTGGGCAGCGAGGAGATCATCGAGGTGTTCAAGCCCGAATCTCAGGTCGTTAAAACAACAAATAACGCAGTTCATTCCACTATTGCTGAGCACGACAAATACGTGCCCTCAGTTGAAGGCGCATCCGGCGCGGTTTATAACATCACTATTACAGACACAGACACTCTCTATTGCTATTTCCCCAGCGACTATACGAGAGATACCGAGCTTTACCTCAACGGCGAAAAGTTCGGAACCTACTATCAGAACGAATCCTACCGCATCGTTGAGCTTGGCTCATTTGATATCGGCGAAACAATCACCGTTGAGCTGAGACTCCAGAGCGACGTTCTCTACGTTAGACAGGATCAGGACTACTTCTGCTACGTTGATCAGGAAACCTTTAAGGAATATATGCCCCTTCTGGGCGAAAGCCAGTTCAATATCGAAAGCTATACCGAAAGCAAATTTGAGGGCACAATCAATATGACGGGCGACGACAGCCTCGTGTTCACCTCTATTGCTTACGACGAGGGCTGGAAGGTTTATATCGACGGCAAAGAGACTGAGCTTGTTAAGCTCATCGGCGGAACCATCGGCTTCTATGCTCCCAAGGGAGAGCACGAGCTGGTTATCAAATATCGCCCCGATTGCCTCACTCTCGGCATCGTTCTCAGCTCCATAGGCACCATTCTCTTCGCTTGCGCCTGGATCGTTGATCACTATAAGAGAAAAGCTCTCGTGGCAGCAGGAAGAGAAATCTTTGCTCCCGTTGCCGCAGACGATGCTCCCACTCAGCTTGAAATGCTCGAGGCTGAGCCTGATACAACTCCCGAACAGAAGGAGAACGAAAATTGATCTATTGTCTCACAGGAGAAATCTTATATATAGATGCACTGTCAAACACAGCCGTTATTGACTGCAGAGGTGTCGGCTATAAGCTGACCGTTACGGGAGGCACCCTGAGCTATCTCAGCGCCTGCCCGAAAAACGAAAAGGTCCGCGTTTTCACCTATATGGCTGTCAGAGAAGACGCAGTTGAGCTTTTCGGCTTCAAAAGCCCCGAGGAGCTTACAACGTTCAAAACGCTTATTTCAGTTTCGGGAGTCGGACCCAAGGCCGCTGTTGCGATCCTTACGGTGCTCTCTCCCGCAGCTCTTGCCATGGCAGTTTCTCAGGGCGACGTTAAGGCCATCTGTCAGGCTCAGGGCGTTGGCAAAAAAATCGCCGAGCGAATCGTTCTTGAATTGAAGGACAAGCTTGCAAAAAATATGCCCGATCTTGACACAGGCTCTGTTGCAACATCTGCACCTGCTGCCGCCAAGGGCTCTCTTGCAGACGCGAGAGATGCGCTTCTCGTTCTCGGATATACAAGAGGCGAGGTTGAAGCAGCGCTTAAGGGCATTGATAAAACCCTTGAAACTGAAGATATCATCCGCACTGCTCTCGGCAGATTGATGATATAAAGGAGGTGTGGCAAAGTGAACAGCTTCGTTGAAGAATTTAACTTTGAGGACAGAATCCTTGAAACCTCTTATCAGGAAGAGGACGCAGAAACAGAGGTCAGCCTTCGCCCCGATTCCATTTCCGAATATATCGGTCAGGAAAAGGCAAAGGAAATAATGCAGATCTATATCGACGCTGCCAAAATGAGAGGCGACTCTCTTGACCACGTTCTTCTCTACGGCCCTCCCGGTCTTGGTAAAACAACGCTTTCCAATATTATCGCAAACGAGCTTGGTGTTAATCTGAGGATCACAAGCGGACCCGCTATCGAAAAGCAGGGCGACCTTGCAGCACTTCTTACCAACCTTGGCAAAGGCGACGTGCTCTTCATCGACGAGATACATCGCCTCAATCGTAATATTGAAGAAATCCTTTATCCCGCCATGGAGGACTTTGCCCTTGATATCATCATCGGCAAGGGTCCCGCAGCAAGAAGCATACGTCTGCCCCTCCAGAAGTTCACCCTCATCGGCGCAACAACAAGAGCAGGACAGCTGACAACGCCGCTTCGCGACCGATTCGGCGTTCTTATCCGCCTTGAGCTTTATACGCCTGAGGAGCTGGCAACTATCGTTAAAAGAAGCGCTTCCATACTGGAGGTTCCCATCACCGAGGACGGAGCTCTTGAAATTGCATCAAGAGCAAGAGGAACTCCACGTATCGCAAACCGACTTCTTAAAAGAGTGCGCGACTATGCTATGGTCAAATGCGACGGCACTATCAGCCTTGAAGCTGCTCAGGCAGCACTTAATATGCTTGAAATAGACGAGCTCGGACTTGATAACACCGACCGCCGCCTGCTTGAAACCATCATATCCTTCTATGACGGCGGACCTGTTGGTCTTGAAACCCTCTCCGCAACAATAGGAGAAGAAACCATTACTATCGAGGACGTTTACGAGCCCTACCTTATGCAGATAGGCTTCCTCGCAAGAACGCCCCGAGGCAGATGCGCAACGCGCCTTGCATACGAGCATCTTGGCATTCCCTTCCCCGGGGACGCCAAGAAAACCAGATTCGACAACAGTGCCGAGCAGCTCGGCATTGATGATACAACTAAGTAATAATTTTGGAGGTATATAACAATGTTCAACTCACCTAAGCTTTCTCTCACAGATCTTCTCGGCCGCGACTATACTGATGCTATTGCTCGCGCAAACGACTTCCTCGGCCTTATGAGCTATGAGGAAACAATGGCAATCGCCGATGAAAAGATCGACTTCTATCCCGAAGCAAAGCAGAAGAGAAACGACGAGCTTCTCGAAAAGGTTGGCACACAGATCATCGATCCTATGAACTCTAGCGCTTCCGGTGCTGCAACTGCTGCATTCAAAAATGCAACAAATAAGGATCTCTCTCCCGTAACAGGCTTTGGTAACTTCCGTATCGGCGAAGACGGCAAGCTCTACCTCATCGGTAAGAGTGAGCACTACCATACACCTCTCGGACACCGCTTTGACGGATATAAGCTTATCGACAACGCAAGAAAGATCGGCGTTCTCAACGCTACACATAACAACACAAGAGGCCATATCACACGTCTCATGGAGGAAAAGATCGTTGCTATGGCAAACGGCATTTCCGAAACAGACAAGGAAGCTCTCGCAGCTATCGTTGACAGCACAGAGCCCAAGGTCCTCAACAGAGTTATCAACCTTGAAACAGGCTCTCTCGCTTGCGAAGCAGGCCTCAAGATGATGCTCGCTCGCTTCTATAAGCTCGACCCCACATTCCCCGCTCCCAAGTACGAGGGCAAAACTCCCGTATTCTTCATCATGGGCGATAAGAAGGGCGGCGTTGAAGCTAACTATCATGGTACAACTATCGTTGCTCAGACCCTCCGTGGTCTCTGGCCCCAGATCAGAGAAAAGGCTGATGCAGGTGAATTGTACAAGGTTGTTCCCGTAACAATCAATGACCTCGCAGACTTCGAAGAGAAGATGAAGAAGTACAACTCCGGCAACTATAAGACAGCAGGCTTCAGCCACGAGATCATTCTTATGAACTACGGCGGAATCCGTCTCACAAAGGAATTCCTCCAGGGCGCATACAAGCTTTGTAAGGAATACGACACACCTGTTATGTGCGATGAGATCCAGTCCTGCATGTGGTACAAGGGCGCGTTCCTCTTCCGTCTCTACGGTCTCCAGCCCGACTTCTCCATCGTTGGTAAGGGCTTCCCCGGCGGCGAATATCCTGCATCCAAGATCATCACAACAGCTGAAATGGATACACTTAACCAGTTTGGCGCTCTCGTTACAAACGGTCAGGAAGAGCTTGCTTCTCTTGCATACCTCATCACAATGACATTTATGGAAGCTAACGGCGACTACGTTGCTGAGCTTGGCAAGCGCTTTGACGACGGCCTTAAGGCTATCGCTGCAAAGCATAGCGATAAGGTTGTTGAGGCTGAAGGTCTTGACCTTCTCGCAGCTCTCCACTTCAACACAGTTGACGAGGCTGCTCAGTTTGCAGCTAAGATGAAGGACGCTTGCATCGACTCCTCCGTTATGCTCTATAAGGCTAACTGCGTTCCCGCGCTTCTTCTTAAGCCTCCCTTCATTGCAAGCGAAGCAACAGTTGACTACATCCTCAACACAATCGACACTCTCCTTGCATAAGGTATAAATATGTTAGTTATCGGACTTGATGTTGGCACCACAGGCACTAAGGCCGTTGTCGTAAACGAGAACGGTCAGGTGCTCTCAGGTGGCTATAAGGAATACGGTCTTGTCAGCGTGTACGGACGAGTTACTCAGAAGGCGGACGACTGGTGGGATGCTGCTCAGTTTGCTATAAACGAAGCGGTGAAAGCAATTGACAATCCCCAGGATATCGTTGCTATCAGCCTTTCCACTCAGGGCTCCAGCATGGTTCCCGTTGACGAGAAGGGCCAGCCCATCTACGACGTTATCACCTGGATGGACACACGCTCCAAGGCTGAAGCAGAGGAATTATCTAACGCTATCGGCGCTGAAAAGATCTATCGCAAGTGCGGCTGGCAAGTTTCCCCCGTTCTTGACGCGGCTAAGCTTATATGGCTTCGAAAGAACGAAAAGGAAGTTTTTGCCAAAGCTGACTGCTTTATTTCAACTCTTGAATTTATCAATATGCACCTGACGGGCAGAAAGGTTATCGATCCCACAAACGCGGCTATCCGCCAGCTCTTCAATATTGAAACGGGCGATTGGGACGACGAGCTTCTTTCCGCAGCAGGCGTTACAAGAGAGCGACTCCCCGAGGTTCTTCCCGTTGGCGCTTTTGTCGGCAATCTTACAGAGGAGGCTGCAAAGGCACTTAATCTTTCAACTGACGTTAAGGTTTATAACGGAGCTCACGACCAGTACTGTGCTTCTCTCGGAAGCGGCGCAGTTGAGGTTGGAGATATGCTCCTTGCAACAGGTACAACCTGGGTAGTTCTTGGTATCACTCCCGACCTTCTTTACACAGACAGCCATATCTCCCCCGGTATCCATCCCGCAGGAGCATACGGCGCTATGGCATCCATTGTCAGCGCAGGTAGCGCTCTCAACTGGTATAAGAAAAACGTTATCGGCGACAGCTTCAAGGTAATCGACGAGGAAGCGGCAAAGCGCAGAGACGAGGCAAAGGATCTCTTCGTTCTTCCCTACGTTTGCGGCGCAGGCTTCCCCCACGGTATGCCTGAACTTCGCGGAGCTATGTTTGGTCTTGACGTTGGACACGACAAATTCCATATCGCCAGAGCGGCTATGGAAGGGGTTGCCTTTGAGGCAGCAGGCGTTCTCGCTGAATTTGCTGCTCAGGGCATGAAGATCGACAAGCTTATGATGACGGGCGGCGCCGCAAGAAGCCGTCTCTGGAGCGAGATCGTTGGCTACGTTACAGGCTGCGATATTTACAGAATGAACGAGCCTGAAACCTGCTGCGTTGGCGCTGCTATGACAGCGGCTGTTGGCGTTGGAATGTTTAAGGATTACGACGAATGCAGAGCTGCTATGGTTAAGCGCGAAAAGCTTGAATTACCCGATGATTCCATGAGAGAATTCTACAAGGAAAAGCTGGAGCGCTACAACAAGCTGGTTAGTCAGGTTAAGAATATTAAATATTAATATGAAAAATCCCACAAGTTATAAAACTTGTGGGATTCTTTTATTTAATATCTTCAATAACCTTTTCGGGGGGATTATCAAGCTGCCAAGGGTCCTTAAGAATATTCTTATAAAGCTTAAGTCCTGAAGCATAATAGAAGCCGTCGGCAATTCTCTCGTCGCAAGCAAATGTGAAGTCCACCGTGAGATCCTTATAAACAGTTCCGTCGGGGTTTACCTTATACTCTCTCTTCTTCTTACCAAAGGCAATGAAGATGGGGCAGGTTCCGAAATCATAGAGATGATGATATATGGGAGGAATGCCAAGGCTTGCCATTGATGTTATAAAGAGAGAGCAATGGAAGGGACTCACCTTCTCAATAAGCTTGGGAAGCAAGCTATAATAATCAAGGAAACGAAGGAGCATGATTACAAATCTGAGCAAAAAGCCCGGGATATAGCTGAAAGCACCGGAAACCTTATCAAAATCTCCACCGGGATCCTTTCTGTAATTCTCAATTGCAGAATTAAGCTGATCGTAAAGATCCTTCATTGTTGCATCGGGAGGAAGAGTTACCTTAACAACGGAGTCGGGAGATTCCAGGCTCATTTCCTTTTTTATGGTGAGCGCTATCTCAACGCTCTTTCTTGTCCAAACTCTGTGGCCTCTGATAAATCTGTTCAGCTGAGGACGCTGGGAAATAAGGCGGATATAAGCCGCAAGCAGCACGTGCATATGGCTCATATTGGTCATGCCCTCTGCCTGCTTTTCCTTTATGTACTGATCAATTTTAGCAACAGAGATGGTGTCTCTCATAAGATTCATTGATCCTATACGAGTAGTCATAAAATAAGGAGACAAAATCGCCATTGGGGACAGCCCCTTAACCTTACGTATATCCTTTTGTCTAGCCATAATTTATCCTTTCACAGCAGCTTTTTTGCTACTTGTTTTTCTATAACTTACCTTCATTTTACCACATTTTTCACGGGCTGTAAATGATTTTATGCAAATTCTCTCGTATTTGTTGTGATTACAAGAAGTATACAAAAAGCAGCTGTCGCACGACAGCTGCTCTCAATTAATCAACGTAAGTATAAAGCTCGCCGCAATCGAAATACTTCGCAACGATTCCCTCTGCTGCATAATTTTCGTTTATGAAGTCTGCAAGGTCCTCCATACCCTCTCGCTCACTGCCAATATGGCCAAGGATAATAAGCGTTTTCTGCGCTCCCATCTGAGCAAGATCGCGGATAGGCTCGCCGTCGTACCACTCGCAAACCTCGCCTGCGATAGCAACCTCGTGATCGTCTGTTCTCAGCGCAACGTAAGGATCGCTTCCTCTTGCACCAAGGCAAAGGTTAAGACGAGTTACGTCGCCATCGCGCTTACCAACGATTCTGGGATGCTTAACCCCAAGCTTCTCGGAAATTTCACGAGCGATCTGAAGAGGAGTTTTAGCCTCGTCAAGCACAAAGTCCATATCTCCATTGAACGTGCCCTTCCAGCCAAGGTGCTTAATAAAGCCCTCGCCGATTTTATCTCCTGCGCGAAAATGAGTTGAATCGTGCCAACGATAAACTGTAAGACCTGCTTCATCAAGAAGCTTCATCTTTGCACGGCTGATCTCCGTTTCCTTTTCATCGTCAAGATGGGAGCCGAAGGTGGGCTCGTGAACTATAAGAAGCTGCGCGCCCCACTCTCCTGCCGCGCGGATAACGTCGGGCGTGGCTGTCATAGTTACGGCAACCTTTGTAACGTCAGCATCGGGATCACCATACTTAAGGCCGTCAACACACCATCCGCCTCTGCACTCAAGAAATTCAACGCCAATAATATCGTTCATAATTTCAAAAATCTTCATATGAAAAACCGTCCTTTCATAGCTACATTAAGTATATCACATAAGCTCCTCTTCTTCAATAGAAATTAAAAAAAGCGGCCCATCCGAGCCGCTTTAATTTTAACTTACTTAGCAACCGCAACCGCAGCCGTTATTATTTCCGCATACGCTGAAGATAATAAGAAGAGCGATGATTACGAGCCAGATGATCTCGTTATTGAAAAGTTCGCAAAGGCAGCTATTCATAGTGGTTTCCTTTCATACTGTTTATACTGCAGGGGCTTATTGCCTCTACACTTTTATTGTATGAAAGCAGGTCCTATATTGCTACTCTTTATTTTTCAAGACAAGAATACACGATATTACGAATTCTGGGAGCTGTGTAGTACTCCTGATTATTGAGCATATGATGCGCATAGAAAACAGCAAGACTGTTTTCGGGGTCGATCATCATATAAGCGCCTGCCGCACCTGTCCATCCGTATTCGCCGACGGGAGCTGTTGCTCCGCCCTTTGCAGGATCCATCATTGTGCGAACACCAAGACCGTAGCCGTAACCAACAAGATGGCTCCAGTTTACGTCCTTAAGTGCTTTTTCGCTGAGCTGATTGCTGCGAAGCAGATCAAGAGTTCTTGATGAGATGATTCTCTCACCGCTCTGGGCAACACCGCCTGCCGCCATCATTTCTGTGAACAGCGCCATATCGTCAACTGTGGATGTGATTCCTGCGCCGCCGCTATGATATTTTGTTCCAAAGATGGACCAGTTGGACTGAGAGGGCTCACGCTCAATGGTTTCCGTTGCATCGTTGAAGCAATACATGGTTGCCATTCTCTTTCTGCGCTCGTCGCTCATTCCAAACTCTGTTTCCTTCATTCCAACGGGATCAAGGATAGTTTTTTTCACGTAGTCTGCCAGAGGCATATCCGCGATAACCTCAACAAGTGCGCCGAGAACGTCGTGGCAAAGGCTGTAATTCCAATGCTCACCGGGGATGAAGCAAAGGGGATCCTTTGCAAGTGCTCGTGCGATCTCTCTTGTGGGGCACTCGGGAGAATATTTCTTGATAGCCTCCTGAAGAGCGGGACGGTTTACGTCATAATCAAGGCCTGCCGTCATTCTGAAAAGGTCGCGCACAGTTGCTCTCTTGTCAGCAGGAACAGGAAGAAATTCAAAGGTTCCGTCTTCATTCCAAGCCTTATAGGTTGTGTCAGCCCACTCGGGAAGGTATTTCTCGATCTTATCGTCAAGGTCAAACTTGCCCTTTTCCCAGAGAGTCATCGCAGCGGTGCATACAACGGGCTTCGTTGCAGAATACATATAGTATATCTCATCGCCGCGCATCTTTGTTTTGCTTTCAATATCGCTATA
>JAZORY010000037.1:0-25838 GCA_045656825.1 Candidatus Avispirillum sp. | reverse complement strand
AGGATGCCTTACCGATGGGGCAGTGGATGATGTTTGTCTTATCAAGACGATATTCGATCTTACCTGCCTTAGCTTCTGTTACAGCCTTAGCAACATCCATTGTTACTGTACCAGCCTTGGGGTTAGGCATAAGACCCTTAGGACCGAGGATCTTACCGAGACGACCGATTGTACCCATCATATCGGGTGTTGCAATAACAACGTCAAACTCGAACCAGTTTTCCTTCTGGATCTTTTCAACCATGTCCATATCACCAACATAGTCAGCGCCTGCAGCTCTTGCAGCATCTGCCTTATCGCCCTTAGCGAAAACGAGTGTGCGAACTGTCTTACCTGTACCGTTAGGAAGTACAACAGCGCCTCTTACCTGCTGGTCTGCGTGACGGGAGTCAACGCCGAGACGAATGTGAAGCTCGATTGTTTCGTCGAACTTAGCCTTGGATGTCTCACATACGAGTGCGATAGCCTCTGCGGGATCATAGTTTCTGGACTTGTCCACGAGAGCTGCACTTGCCTTATATTTCTTACCCTTAAACATCTCGATATACCTCCCTTATTCCTCTACTGTAACGCCCATGGAACGAGCTGTACCTGCTACCATGCTCATTGCAGCTTCGAGAGAACCTGCATTGAGGTCGGGCATCTTTGTTTCAGCGATCTGCTGAACCTGAGCCTTTGTGAGCTTTGCAACCTTTGTCTTGTTAGGTGTTGCAGAAGCTGTTTCGATACCGCAAGCCTTCTTGATAAGAACAGGAGCGGGAGGAGTCTTTGTGATGAAGGAGAAGGAACGGTCAGCATATACTGTGATAACAACAGGGATGATGAGACCGATATCGTTCTTTGTTCTTTCGTTGAACTCCTTAGTGAAGTTAGGGATAGCTACACCGTATGCACCGAGTGCAGGACCAACAGGAGGCTGAGGAGTTGCCTTACCTGCGGGAAGCTGAAGCTTAATATAGCCAATAATTTTCTTTGCCATAATTAAATAACCTCCGTTATGTGGTTTAGACGGGAGACTTAAAAAATTTTTCTCCCTCCCACGTTAGTGTGCTCTTTTTCCATGCGGCAGCACCTCCGCACCCTTTATACAGGGATTATTCAGACTTAGGTCTGATTTCCTTAATGGAAGCCTTGATAGGCATATCGCGGCCCACTGTGGATACAACAACTGTAACCTCGCCTGTTGCCTCGGATATCTCGGAAAGACGTCCAAAGTATCCTCTGAATATACCTTCAACAATTTCTACCTCGTCGCCAACGGCAACAGCAGATTCAGCGCTCTTAACGCTGCCCAGAAGACCTTCAACCTCTTCATCTGTAAGCGGAACCGGCTTGGATCCGGGACCTACAAATCCTGTTACACCGCGAATGTTTCTGACAATATGCCAGCTTTCATCGCACATGATCATTCGAACGAGGATGTATGAGGGAAGAAGCTTTGATTCAACTTCCTTCTCGCTGCCTCCATCGCTTTCAACGATGATCTCTGTGGGGATCTGCACGTCTGTGATAAGATGCTGAACACCTCTGTTTTCTACAATCTTTTCAAGATTGGCTTTTACCTTGTTTTCGTAACCGGCGTATGTATGTGCTACATACCATTTCATGCCGGCGTTCATTTCATTAATATCACTCATCTGAGATCACCTTAGATCAGGATACCAAGGATGTAAATGAACTTGGAGAAAATTACGTCGAGAACACCAATTACTGCTGCAAATACTAAAAGAGCTACAAGAACCATTACAGTATTGTAAACAACAGCCTTGGGGGATTCCCAAACGATCTTCTTCATTTCCGCCTTAACGCTACGGAACCAGGCTGCCATGCGAGCCCATGCAGAGGGGCCCTTTGCCTTTTTCTTTTCAGGCTTTTCAGCAGCTTTAGCTACGAGCTTTTCGTTTTCAGCCATTGATTTTTCCCCTTCTGATAATTACTTTGTTTCCTTATGCAGTGTGTGCTTACGGCAGAAGCGGCAATACTTGTTCATCTCGAGTCTGTCGGGATCGTTTTTCTTGTTCTTCTTTGTGTCATAGTTGCGCTGCTTGCACTCGCTGCACGCGAGAGTGATCTTAACTCTCATTGTCGGCACCTCCTGTTTATTCGGGTCTTACCCGTTGATTTTGGCGGTGAGACCGCCTGTACCTCCCTCCTGAGCCGTTCCTTATTTGTTTGCACAAAAAAAGAACCCTCTAACAGAGGTAGAGCCATTTTACCACACCCTGTGCGTTTTGTCAATAACTTTTTATTAAAAAATAATCAGTTATTAAAACTTCCTCGACGGCTCCCATTTCCACCCGCAGTTCATTCTTCCTTTATCACCGGTCGTTTTCTTGATTCGCACGTTTCTTTCCATATATTATATGCTGCCAATTTTATTGACTTTAGGGCAAATTAATGATATAATAATTTATAATTGGACTATTGTAGCATTTTATGCTTTCTTATAACACAAATACTGACTGAAAGGGACTGTTTTTAACTCATATGAAGAAAAAACTCATATCTGTTTTATTACTTGTTTCAATAGTGCTCTCTTCTGTGTTCGTTTCGTCCGCTACCACGCACACCGTTGACGAAATCGTCAGCAAGGCTGCTGAAATAATCAAATCAAACGAAGGCGATTACGGCTCCGTTAACAAAAACGACAACGGCGCACTCAGCATCGGCTGGATCCAGTGGCATGGCAACAGAGCGCTTGAGCTTATCAGAACCACAATCAACTATGACAAGGAAAGAGCAAAGAATATTCTCGGAGAAGCCTTGTATAACGAAATCAGAAGCGCTGCCAGCTGGTCTACAAGAATCCTGACCGACAGCGAAGCAAGCAAGATTTCAACTCTGATGGTTACGTCGGCAGGCAAAAATGCTCAGGACAAGCTTGCTGCTTCCGACATTCGTACATACGTCCTCCACGGACAGAAGCTTGGAATCACGTCAGCCACAGCACTTGTATACTTCGCAGATATGGAAAACCAGTGCGGCTCGGGCGGCGCAACAAGAGTTGCAAATTCAGCAATCAAGCTTGCAGGCAGCAAGGAGGTTACCCTTGCTATTCTTCATCAGGCTGCACTTGCCGACTCTGCTGCCGGCAAATATGCCTCAAGACGAAACAAGGTTTACAACTATGCCCTCCTTCTCGGATGGGAAGATTTTTATTCAGCATATCCCTATCAGATCTGGACTGTTAACACCGCACTCAATATAAGAACCGGCGCAGGAACCTCATATTCCGCCATCGCTCAATACCCTAAAGGCACAACCGTTATAGTTTACGAAAAAGCTCTGATTGCAGACAATTATTGGGGAAGAACCTCTGTTGGCTGGATATGCCTTACATACTGCACCTTGGTCAGAAGCGTTGCAGCATCCACCAACACACATCGCATTAAGTTTGACGCAAACGGCGGAGACCTGAATATCAAGGAGAAATCAATAACCGCAATCAACGGAGTAAACTCAGGAAGACCTAAAAACACTTTAACTGTTTACACCCCCGAATACGGAACGTCCACCGGCGCAAACAAATACGGCACCGAGGTTATCGTAGGTCCTGACGGTATTGCAAAAAATACTCCCCGATACGGAATCGGAAACAGCACTATCCCCGCAGGCGGATTCGTCGTTTCAGCTCACGGTACAGCGGCAGAACTTGTGTATGCAAACATCCAGAAGGGTGATTACGTTGTTTACAACGCCGCAGCAAAAACCATAGACGTTTATTCTGATTACAATTCATATATCGCATCCACCAAACGCGCCGTTCATATGACTCACATGGGAACCCTCCCCACCGCCACAAGAACAGGCTACACGTTTGACGGATGGTATAGCTCAGACGGTACCCACTTTACAGAAAGCACAACCGTTTATCCCAACTACTCATTTATCCTGACAGCACGTTGGTCCCCTATCGACGTTGCAGTTTCCTTTGACGCAAATCTGGGCTCAAGCCCCGTTGCTTCCGCAACTACCAAGGTTGACGGAGTCAATGTTTTCAGAAATGAAAATATGCTCGTTATTTACGACAGCGGACGCGGAAAAGAAACAAGCACTAACAAATGGGGTACAGAAGCCAGCGTTAGCTCCGCAGGCGTCGTTACTGCTATTTGGGAGGCAGGAACAAGCTCAGCGGGCAGCCATCCCATCCCATCGGGCGGCTTCGTAATTTCAGGACACCAGAAAATGTCCGACTGGATACTCAAAAACATCAAGGTTGGAGACACAGTTAAGTTTGACAAAAGCACGCTGACCCTGAACGTTTACTCCGGAAGCACGACTAACCCCTCTCCTATAACTGTTAAATACGACTCTTCATATGGAGAGCTTCCCATTGTTAAGCGCACAGGATATACGTTCCTCTATTGGTACGATACAGCTACCGGAGAAAAGATTTCATCCGCATCCATATGCAAATCCACCTCTCCCGTTAAGCTTAAAGCAAAATGGACAAGCGCCAAGCCCGGAGACATTGACGAGAACGGCAGAATAAACTCTATTGATTATGCTTATCTCAAAAAAGAGCTTCTCCGCCCCGGTTCAACCGGATTCTATAACTTGGACGTTGACCAGAACGGAAAAGTGAACGTTATGGACTACGCTTATCTGAAAAAGATGCTGCTGGGCAAAGCAAGCACTTAAGACAACCGATCGTCATAGTATAAAATAATTATAATAAAATATATTAACCAAACTTAAAATTACAAACGATATACTCGTAGAAAGGAGGCACGGAATGTTCTGTTTCGGAAAGACCGATATAGGAATGAAAAGAAATGTAAATCAGGACTGCTTCAAATGCACTGAGTTTAACAGCACAACCGTGCTCGCCGTTGTTTGTGACGGAATGGGAGGCGCCGCCGGCGGAGAGATCGCAGGCAATCTGGCAGCGCAGACCTTCACAGATTATGTTTCAGCACATAAAAAGGATCTTTTGAGAAAAAAGGTTCTCTCCCGTGCTGATGAAAACAGAATCAAAAACATCCTCAAAAATGCAGTTGCAAAGGCTAACAAAGCTGTTTATGAGCGCACGGAAAACGATATGTCTCTGCGCGGAATGGGCACAACTCTTGTTGCAACTCTGCTTTGCTGCGGAACTCTCTTTACGATAAACGTTGGAGACAGCAGAATGTACCTTATTACAGAGGGTACTATCCGCCAGATCTCTCACGACCATTCCTACGTGCAGTTCCTCATTGATACAGGCAGAATCACACCTGAGGATGCTAAAAAAAGCTCCAACAGAAACATTATCACACGTGCCGTTGGCACGGAAGAAACAGTTGAGGCAGATATTTACGTTAATAAGGCTCCCAAAAAGGGCTACGTTCTTCTCTGCTCTGATGGACTTGTTAATTTCGTTCCGCCGGAAGAAATGTACAACACAGTAAGCGATATCGGAGAAAATATCACCGAAGAGGCCATCGATGAATGTATCGACACTCTCATTCTTGCCGCAAACACAGCCGGCGGAAGCGATAACATCACCGTTGTGCTTATGTCGCTGTAAGCCTATGACCTGAAAGGAAAACAGTATGGAACAGTACGAAAAATATGTAGGTGCCGTTCTTGACGGCAGATATAGGATTGACTGTATCATAGGCATCGGCGGTATGGCGGTTGTTTTCAGAGCGTATGATATGCTTATGAAAAGAACTGTTGCAATCAAAATGCTGAAAAACGAGATTGCAAACGACGAGGAATCAGTTAAACGCTTCATCAACGAATCAAAGGCCGTTGCTATGATGAGCCATCCCAACATTGTAAGCATTTACGACGTTAACGTGCGCGAGGATATTAAATATATCGCCATGGAATACGTTGAAGGAATTACGCTGAAGAATTATATGAATCGCCGCGGAGCACTTTCTCTGCGCGAAATCATCAGCTATACAGAGCAGATATTAAAGGCGCTGGGACACGCGCACAGCAAGGGCGTTATACACAGAGATATCAAGCCTCAGAACATTATGCTGCTCAAAAGCGGTCTCGTTAAGGTTACAGACTTTGGTATAGCCAAGCTCCCCAATGCTGAAACCGTTACAATGACAGACAAAGCAATCGGAACGGTTTATTACATCAGTCCCGAGCAGGCAAGCGGCGTTGGAATTGACACCCGCAGCGACCTCTATTCTCTCGGCGTTATGATGTACGAAATGGCAACAGGAACACTCCCCTTTACAGCTGACAGCCCCGTTTCCGTTGCAATGATGCAGATAAACGACATCCCCAAAGCTCCCACAGAAATAAATCCCGCTATTCCCCGCGGTCTTGAGCAGATCATTGGAATAGCTATGGAAAAGCACTCTGAAGACAGATACCAGAATGCTCAGGGTATGCTATCTCAGCTTCAGGCGCTCAGAGAAAACCCCAATATCGTCTTCAAAATCCCCAAGAAAAAGCCCTCTGAGCAGGAAGAAAACGGAAGCTTCCTTTCTCTGCTCCTCGGAAACGGCCCTATGTTCCCGATTATCGCGGGTGTTTCTCTCACGTTTATGATCCTTTTCTCCATCTGTGGAATATACGTATTTAATCAGATGATGAATGCTTCAAAAACAACTGCAGAGACTATCACTGTGCCTAACTTCACAGGCGGTATGTATACAGACGACCTCCAGTCATGGTTTGACGCATCCGATATTTATAAGGTTACAGTTAAATACGTATATAACGACAAAACCGACGAGGGAATCATTCTTGATCAGGACCCTCAGCCCGACTCAAAAAGAAAGGTTCTGGCAGGACAGAACTACTGCGACGTTACCTTGACCGTCAGCCGCGGAGCCGATAACGTTATCGTGCCCGATCTAAAGGGAGTTGACTCAAGAGAAGCAAGACTCAGACTTAAAGATCTTGATCTTAAAATGGTTATCGAAAGCGCAACCAGCGAGATCGTTGGCGTTGATCAGGTTATTTCAACCAAGCCTGAAAGCGGATCATCAGTTAAGGTTGGAGATACGGTAACAGTTTATATCTGCTCAGGTATTCCTGAAGGAAGCATCGAGATCCCCGAATTTGTCGGCATGAGCGAAAAGGAAGCTTTCCTTAAGATCATTGAGCTTGACCTTCGCCCCGGAACGATTATATACAAAAAGGACAAGGCGCCTGCAGGAACAGTTCTCGCTCAGACGCTGGAAAAGGAATCTAAGGTTATTGCAAAAACTCAAATAGATCTGGAGATAAGCGGCGGACCCAAATACGATCCCAAGGCAGAAAATCCTTTTGAAGGAATCCCCGAAACCACTCCCGAGCCTGAAACAGACGAAAAGGATCCTGACGAATCCAAAAAGCCTGAAGATACCACAGATCCTGAAGATACGACGGATCCCGAGGATACAACAGAGCCCGAGGACACAACAGAACCTGAAGGCACAACAGAGCCTGAAGGCACAACAGTGCCTGAGGATACAACAGAACCCGAGGACACAACAGTGCCTGAAGATACGACCGAGGCAGCACAGACAGAAGCCGACGAGCCCGAATCTGAAGAATCCTCTACCGAAGCAGAATCCGTTGCCTCTCCCGAAAACGAATAATATGGGTGAAAAAGTGATAGAAAAAAGCATTATCAAAGGAACAATAATAAAGGGCGTTGGCGGTCTTTATTCCGTACTGTGCGACGGTGATGGAGATAACTTCCATGAAAGAATCATCGATTGCCGTGCACGCGGAGTTTTCCGCCACGAAAGCATCACCCCCATGCCGGGAGATCACGTTGAGCTTCTCAAGGACAGCGAGGAAACAGACTTCGTTATCGATGCCATCGCTGAAAGAACAAGCAGCCTTGTTCGTCCTGCAATGGCAAACCTTACGCATCTGTTCATCGTTATTCCGGCAGCTAAGCCCAAGCCCGACCTGCTGACAGCAGATAAGCTGATCTCAGCTGCCGAGGGCAAGGATATAGAACCCGTTATTATAGTAACAAAAAGCGATATTGCCCCTGAGGAAACAGAACGCATAAAGGATATTTACGAAAAAGGTGGCTTCACTGTTTTCTGCCTCAGCGCAATTACAGGCGAGGGCACAGATGCACTCTCGGATTATATAGCCGAAAATTCTGACGGTATGATCGCAGCCTTCGCGGGCGCATCAGGCGCAGGAAAGTCAACTCTTATGAGTCGCATCTTCCCCGATCTCAAGCTTAAAACAGGCGAAGTTAGCCGCAAAACTCAGCGCGGAAAGCACACGACGCGACACGCCGAGCTTTACCCCTTCAAAACCAAGGAGGGCATCTGCCTTATTGCAGACACCCCCGGATTTTCCATGCTTGATTACACACGCTTCTATTTCTTTGACGCGTCAGAGCTTCCCTACACATTCAGAGAGTTCAAGGCGCATCTTGGACAGTGTAAATACACCAAATGCACTCACATCAAGGAAGAGGGCTGCTCAGTTCTCGCTGCCATCAAGGCGGGAGAAATTGCCAAAGGCAGACACGAGAATTATCTCCTCATTCTTGACGAGATAAAAAAGAAGCCTGAATGGAAAAGAAAGCAGGAGGAACGAGTTTGATCACTTCCTCATATTATATATTGTAAAATATATACGGAGGAAGCTTATGAAAATAACTATCGTTCGCCCACCGAAATTTTTCGTTCCGATTCTTAAAAGATTTTTCAAGATAAAATAAAAGCTGCCCTCTGGGTTTTCTCAGAGGGCAAAGCTATATGGAGTTATAATGAAAGTTCAACACAACAGAACGGCCATGCTGTTTGGCGAGGACGCTATGACAAAGCTGCAGCAAAGCCACGCTGCCGTCTTCGGTATCGGTGGAGTCGGCGCATACGTCGCTGAGGCTCTTGCCAGAAGCGGCGTTGGCAAAATCGATCTTATCGACTCAGACGTTGTCAGCGAGTCTAATATCAACCGTCAGCTTATAGCGCTTCACAGCACCGTTGGCAGACCGAAAACCGAGGTTATGGCGGAAAGAATACACGATATCGATCCTGATATCGAGGTCAATGCTATCAATATGTTCTATCTCCCCGAAAACGCTGAGGAAATCGACATTTCAAAATATGACATTATCATCGACGCCATAGACACCGTTTCCTCCAAAATCAATCTTGCCGTTAGAGCCGAGGAGCATAACGTTAAGATCATATCCTCAATGGGTACGGGAAACAAAATCGATCCCACAGCCTTTAAGATTTCGGATATTTACAAAACCTCAGTGTGCCCTCTTGCGAGAGTTATGAGAAACGAATTGAAAAAACGCGGAGTAAAAAAGCTTACTGTTCTTTGGTCTGACGAAGCACCCCGCCCCTCTATTCCTCTCGAAAAGCTTCCCGAGGGCGAAGCCCCCTCAGGCAGCCGCAGGGCAACGCCTGCAAGCTGCGCATTTGTTCCCAGCGCCGCAGGGCTTATAATTGCAGGAGAGGCTATCCGACAGCTTACTGAATAAAAGAAAAGCACCCGCTCGGGTGCTTTTTTATTTTATATTGCATTTCCGTCTTTATCGAAAAGAGGCAGGGGCTCCAGATAGATCAGATCGTCGCGCTTGGTGGCGTCGCCTTCTGCAAGGATTGCCATTTTACCAACGATCTCGCCGCCTGTTTTTTCAACAAGAGCTTCAAGAGCCTTGAGAGATTCGCCCGTTGAAATAACGTCGTCAACAATGAGGATTCTCTTTCCGCGCATAAGCTCAGCGTCCGCTGTGTCAAGATAGAGCTTCTGCTCGCCCTCAGTTGTGATGGAACGAACAGTTGCCTCGAAAACGCCCGTCATATAAAGCTTGGGCTTCTTTCTTGCAAGGAAATACTTCTGATTGCCTGCAAGACGCGCCATTTCGTGAACGATCGGAATACCCTTGGATTCTGCTGTTATAAGATAATCATATTCAGGAGCTTTATCAAGAAGCGCCTTAGCACAAGCTGTCGTAAGCTCAGGATCACCGAAAATAACGAACGCGCCAATATAAAGATTTTCATTCAGGGGGCAGAGAGGAAGAGCCCTCTCGCACCCTGCAATAGTCATTTTATATTCCATTTTCAAACCTCTTATTAAAGAGCAACGCCGTTCTTAAGCTTGATATCCTGAGCCTCAAGAGCCGCTGTGATACCGTTAACAACGTCAAGAACCTCTTCCTTTGTAAGTGTTCTCTCGGGGTGGGAGAACAGGAGACGGATTGTGATAGACTTACCGTTTTCGTCAGCATAAGTGTCAACAAGAGAAACCTTCTTAATGAGGCTGCAATTTGCATCGCTGATCGCCTTTGCGATAGGCGCATAGGATGCTGTTACAAATGAAAGGTCGATTTCAATTTCAGGGAACTTTGAGGGAGCCTCATACTTGATGCTTGCATTTGCGATCTTTGCAAACTCCTCAACGTCGATCTCAGCGTAAACGATATTAGCCTTCTTATCGATCTTCTTTGATACTGTTGCATTAACAATACCGATTTCGCCAAGAAGCTTGCCGTCGCAATAGATATTATTAAGGTTCTTGGGATGCTGATAGGAATGACCAGCCTCAGCCTTTTCAAACGTGAGGGGACGATGCTTGATATCGTCAGCAAGAACAGCAAGGATATCTCTCATCTCAAAATAGATAGCTTCCATATCTCTTGTCTTGCTGTAAATTGTGATAGCAAGCTTCTTATGCTCATCACAAAGTCCTGCTTCGTTATAACCGTTTACAACCTTACCGATCTCAAATACAGCAAAATCGGAAGCATACGCTGTGTTATACTTAACCTGACAAAGCTGAGTGGGAACGATGGACTTACGGATAGTCTTAATATTGGGGTTTGTTGCGTTTACAAGCTCAACGTTGGGCTCGATCTCAATGCCCAGAGCCTTATACTCGTCGTGGTATGCCCAAACGTATGAATGAAGCTCATGCATGGAATAACGCTTTACAAGAAGGTCCTTGATTCTGTTCTCGTCTGTCTTTTCAACAGCAGGACGAACGGGATATACGGGAACCTCGGCTGTATGAATATCAAAGTTATCGTAGCCGTAAATACGGGTGATCTCTTCGATAATGTCCGCCTTGATTGTAACGTCCTTTGTTGCTCTCCATGAAGGAACCTTTACGGAGAACTGATCGTTTTCAAGCTGAACGCCGAAGCCAAGGGCTGTGAGAGTTTTAACGATTGTTTCGTTTGAAATTTCAATACCTGTATACTTATTAACAAAGGCCTTATCGAATGTAAGATCGATCTCAGGATAGCTGAAGGCAATCTCATCTGTGAGAGCGGAAACAACCTTAGCGCCGTTGTCTGCATCTGTGAGAAGCTTAACAAATCTTGCAATAGCAACAGTTGTCATCTCGGGATCAAGGCTCTTTTCATATCTCATGGAAGCGTCTGTTCTGTGAGAAAGGCGAACTGTGGACTTACGGATGGAAGCTGCATCAAAGGTTGCACTTTCAAGTGTGAGAGTGGAGGTGTCTGCAACGATCTCGGAATCAAGTCCACCCATGATGCCTGCAATAGCAACGGGAGTGTCGCCGTTGCAAATCATAAGAGTGTTTTCATCAATATTTCTTTCAACGCCGTCAAGAGTTGTAAAAGCAAAGGGCTTATCAAATTTCTTAACGCGGATCTGCTCAACCTTTCTTGCATCAAAAGCGTGCATGGGCTGACCCATTTCAAGCATGATATAGTTTGTGATATCTGCAAGGAAATTGAGCGCTCTCATTCCGCAATAGAAAAGGCGGATGCGCATATTCACAGGGCTTACGTGTCTTGTGATACCCTCAAACTTAATAGAGGAATATCTCTGGCAGAGGGGATCCTCAATCTTAACGTCTACCTTTTCAAGATCGTTATATACAGAAAGATCTGTAAGCGCAAGGGGCTTAAGCTCTCTGCCTGCAATTGCCGCGAACTCACGTGCAATACCGTAATGTCCCCAAAGGTCAGGACGGTTTGTGAGAGACTTATTATCAACCTCGAAAATAATATCTTCTATATCATATACTGTCTTAAGGTCTGTTCCGAGAGGTATATCGTCGGTCAGATCCATGATTCCGTCATTGGAATCGCTGATGCCAAGCTCCTTTTCAGAACAGCACATACCATTGGACGTATAGCCTGCAAGCTTTCTGGGAGCGATAGTGATCTCGCCGATCTGCGCACCAAGCTTAGCAAATGCAGTTTTCATACCAACACGAACGTTAGGTGCTCCGCAAACAACGTCTACAAGCTCATCTTCGCCGATGTCCACCTTAAGAAGATGGAGCTTCTTGGATTCGGGATGATCCTCAACGCTCTTGATTTCGGCGCAAACAATGCCGCTGACATCACTTCCCTTGAAGAAGATCTCGTTTTCAACCTCAGCAGTTGAAAGAGAAAATTTATTGATAAGCTCCAATTTATCAAGACCTGTAAAGTCAACGTAATCGGAGATCCAATTCATAGATAATAACATTTCTTTTCCGCTCCTTTCTTATTTATCGTCAGTGAACTGAGAAAGAGTTTTAAGGCTACCGCTGTTAAGATCGCGGATATCCTTAACGCCGTATTTCATCATTGCAAGTCTTGTAAGACCAAGACCGAACGCAAAGCCTGTGTATTCCTCGGGATCAATTCCGCGTGCCTTAAGAACCTCAGGGTGGATCATACCGCAGGGGCAAAGCTCAAGCCATCCGCTATGCTTACAGGAGGGGCATCCCTCACCGCCGCAAATAAGGCAGCTGATATCAAGCTCAAATCCGGGTTCAACGAAGGGGAAGAATCCGGGACGAAGGCGAACCTTGATATCCTTCTGGAACACCTCGGAAAGCATTGTCTTCATAAAGAAGATAAGGTTGGAGATGGATATATCCTTATCCACCATAACGCCTTCCATCTGGAAGAACGTGTTTTCGTGGCAAGCATCTGTTGCCTCGTTTCTGAAGCATCTGCCGGGGAAGATCGCCTTGATAGGCTTACCCTCGTTTACAAGGGCATCCTTATATTTCTTATAAATAGCGTTCTGAGCCGCAGACGTGTGGCTCTTAAGAAGCTGACCATTATCAAGATAATACGTATCCTGCATATCTCTTGCGGGGTGGTCCTTAGGAATATTGAGAGCCTCGAAGCACTCATAGTCTGTTACGATTTCACTGTAATCCTCAACAGCAAATCCCATGGAGCGGAAGATCTCCTCGCACTGACGCTGAACGAGCGTTATGGGATGATAGGAGCCTCTTGTGAGATCTGCGGGAGTTGAAATATCAAACTCGGGCATACGGCTGTTTTCAAGCTCGATCTCCTTCTGCTTAAGCTCTTCTCTCTTTTCTGTGATCTTATCGTTAACCTCGTTTTTGAGAACGTTAACTGCCTGACCAAAGGTTTTCTTTTCCTCGTTGGAAAGATTTTTCATTTCCTTGAGAAGCTCTGTTACGTAGCCTTTTTTGCCGATATATTCAACTCTGATCTTTTCAAGCTCGTCCATTGTCTGAACAGCTTCAAGAGCCGCTATAAAGCTACTGCGAACTTCTGTTGTCTTGTCTGCCATGATAGTATCCTTTCTATATAATCAAGAAAAATATTTATAAAAATAAGAACCCGACCCGCCAACGCAATTAAAATTGCGGGCGTGTACTACGGGACCTTGTTGTTTACATAATAAAAAAACGCCCCTGACAAATCAATGTCGGGACGGGGAAAACACCACCGCGGTACCACCCGAGCTTCTTTTGACAAAGCAAAAGCACTCTTTCGCGCTTTAAGGGGCGCACCCCCGACAAGCTACATATCACCTGTCGCGCTCCGAAGGGAAAGGCAAAATCCGAAGGAAATGCTTTGCTTGCAGCCTATTGGCAAAGCTCTCTGTGAATTCCTGATTCGGCAAGCCGACTTCATCACCGCAATATAGTAATTATACTACACCATTTGACCTTATGTCAAGATATTATTGTCGATTAGGGTGAATATATACTTTAATTACTTCATAAATATTATAATATACAAAATGCAATATTCTTATCATTAACAAATATATAAAAATACTTGACATATAGGTAAATTTATGATATCATAAACGGGTTGTGATTAGATTTAACACTAAAAAAGGAGTTTATTAAAATGACATACGAAGCACTTTTTGCAAAGGCTAAGGAAGCTATGGCAAACTGCAAGGCTGACTCTGTTGAAGGCAACCTCGCAGCTCAGATCAACGTTACAGGCGAAGCTGAAGGCGTTTTCTATATCGAAGTTAAGGATGGCGCTCTCAACGTTGAGCCCTACAACTACTACGACAACAACTGCGTTATCACAATTGCTGAAGATAAGGTTGTTAAGATCGTTAGCGCAAGAGCTGACCTTCTCAACGCTGCTAAGCGTGGCGACCTCGTAATCGAGGGCGATATGGATAAGGCTGCTGAGCTCAACAAGCTCTTCAAGAGCGGCAAGAAGCCCGCTGCTAAGAAGGCTGCTGCTCCCAAGGCTGAAGAGGCTAAGGAAGAAAAGCCTGCTAAGAAGACAACAAAGAAGTCTGCTAAGGCAGCTAAGTAATTAAAAATTACATACGCGAAAAAGCACCCCGAGGGTGCTTTTTTGTTTTGCTTTTGTCGCTTTATACATCGGCTTATACAAAAAAATCTTGCAGAATAACTGCAAGATTTTTTATTATTTAATTTAGTGAGGGAGCTGATCGCTGTCGGATGGAGCCTGAGGTGCTGCTGCATCCTCGCGCGCCTTTTCTTCAGCTGCACGGCGCTCCTGCTCGCGGAGTCTTTCGTTTTCCTCGATCTGACGCTTGCGGGCCTCGTTTTCATCCTTACTGCGACGGCGCTTTTCTTCAACCATTGCTTCAAGCTCCTCGAAGCTTACCTCTTCCTCGCTCATAGCGCGGGCAAACTGCTCGCCATCCATAACCTCGTTTTTAACAAGGAATTTTGCAATAAAATGAAGCTTTTCAATATTCTCTGTGAGAATACGCTTTGCCTCGTCATAGGACTCTGTGATGATCTTATTGATCTGCTCGTCGATCTTAGCTGCAACGTCCTCGGAGAAGTTTCTGCTGCTGCCGAAGTCGCGACCGAGGAACACCTCGCTCTCGCTATGTCCGCTGCCGTAAAGAATGGGGCCAAGCTCACTCATACCAAGCTGCATAACCATCTTTCTGGCAATCTCTGTTGCTCTCTGGATATCGTTGGATGCGCCGCCTGAATAGTCATCAAAGATGATCTGCTCTGCAACACGTCCGCCAAGGAGCATTGAGATCTTCTGCTTAAGCTCGTTTCTATACACGCTGTATTTATCCTCAGCAGGAATATTAAGCGTATAACCGAGAGCCATACCGGAAGGAATAATTGATATCTGATGAACGGGATCCATAAGGGGAAGCGCATAGGACAGAACTGCATGGCCTGCTTCGTGATAAGCAGTTTTAACCTTTTCAGCTTCCTTGATATGCATAGACTTCTTCTGAGGTCCTGCGATGATCTTTGTGAAGGCCTCCTGAATATCGTCCTGACCGATGAGAGATTTATTCTTTCTTGCTGCGATAAGTGCCGCTTCATTAAGAAGGTTTGCAAGGTCTGCTCCTGTGAATCCGGATGTTCCCTTTGCAACTGTTGCAAGGTCAACCTCGTTTTCAAGGGGCTTATTTCTTGCATGCACGCGGAGAATTTCTTCTCTGCCCTTTATATCGGGCTGGCTTACCGTGATCTGTCTGTCGAAACGACCGGGTCTGAGAAGTGCGGTGTCAAGAACGTCAGGGCGGTTTGTTGCCGCAATAACGTTGATGCCCTCAGAAGAGCCGAAGCCATCCATTTCAACAAGCAGCTGGTTAAGTGTCTGCTCTCTTTCGTCGTGTCCGCCACCAAGACCTGTGCCTCTCTGACGGCCAACCGCGTCACTCTCGTCGATAAACACGATAGAAGCGGGATTTTTTCTTGCAGTTTCAAAAAGATCGCGAACGCGGGATGCGCCCACACCTACGTACATCTCAACGAAGTCGGAGCCGGAGATTGAATAGAAGGGTACGCCCGCCTCACCTGCAACAGCCTTTGCAAGAAGCGTTTTACCTGTACCGGGAGGGCCCATCAGCAGAACGCCATGGGGAATCTTTGCTCCAAGCTTTGTGAACTTTGAGGGATCACGAAGGAATTCAACGATTTCCTCAAGTTCTGCCTTTTCCTCGTCAGCTCCTGCGACGTCGCGGAAATAGACCTTATTCTTATCATCATGTGTAAGCTTTGTTTTTGCACGACCGAAGCTTCCGATCTTGCCGTTTTTACCGCCCATGGCCTGACTCATCATAAAATAAGTTACGCCAATTACGATAACAATCATCAAAAATGAAGGCAGGAAGGAAACCCACCAAGGCATTGCAACGTAGGGAGTGTAATCGTATTTTTCGATTATTCCCTTGGAATACTGCTCGCGGACAAGGGCATCTGTTTCACGACGGAACGCTTCCATATCGGCAACGGAATATTCAATAACCGATTCCTTGGTTTTTCCGTCCTCGTCGGTAACCTCTATTTTAAGGACAAGCTTATCCTTGTTATAATCGCCCGTGAACTCACGAACCTGTTCATTTTCAAAATATTGTATGATCTCGCCATAGGTATATTCCTTAGTGTCAAGCCTTGTGCTCATTGCCGCAATTGCAACAATCACAACCGCTATCACCAGAACGTACCATATGACTACCTTAAAGCCGCTTTTCTTCACAGCGCTCCTCCTTGGGATTTGGTAGAATTATTTGGTATAAACTTCAGGCTTAAGAATTCCTACGTAAGGCAGTGTACGATACAATTCTGCGTAGTCAAGACCATAGCCCACAACGAATTCGTCGGGAACAATCTTTCCTACGTAATCAGGTGTAAAATCAACCTCACGACGAGAAGGCTTATCAAGAAGAGAAACTGTTTTAACGCTTCTTGCGCCGTTGATCTTAAGATATTCTGTAAGATAAGAGAGCGTTTTTCCGCTGTCGATGATATCCTCAACAATAAGGATATCCTTTTCGCTGAGGTCTGTTCTATGAAGGTCAAGAAGAATATTGATCTTCTTTGTTGAGGTTGTTCCCGCTCCGTAAGAGGAAACCTTCATACAATCGATCTCGCAGGGGATAGAAAGGCGCTTCATAAGATCGCCGAAGAACACGATACTTCCCTTGAGAATACAAAGAAGCAAAAGATTTTTATCTTTATAGTCTTCATCTATTTCAGCTGCAATTCTTGTAACTGTTGCATCAAGCTCTTCTTCACTAACAAGAACCTCTGCTACGTCTTCATCCCAAACTTCATAATGCTTTTTCATAATTAAAGATTTCCTTTCAGTGTGAAAACATACATTGTTATATCATCGCCATTCGCCTTATCGCGAAGAGCCACCATCGGAGCCCACAAAATTCCGCTATCATCGCAGAAAATGGGCAAGCTTTCTCTAAATCTATGAGGAATACCCTTATCACACATAAGCTTCTTAAGCTTTTTATGCATTTTACAAGTCAGAATTCTATCGCCTTCACGGCGGCATCTGACAAAAAGGCTACCATATATTGTATCAAAACAAGCACTTTGTTGTATAAATAAATTGTAAATATTTGCATCAACCACGGGTTCTTTTCCTTTTTTACAAAGGGCAACGGCAAAATCGTCGCCAAAGGGGACTATATTGCCGTTTGCTTCAAGAAGAATCTGCTCCGGCGCCGCTTTGCTTTTCTTTTTTTCAACGTAGATAACGTCCTTATCCACGTAAAGAGCATATCCTCCGGGGAGAGACAATTCTCCTTCACTTGAAGCCGCAAAATCCACAGCCTTATGAAGATGAACGGCAGAAAGTCCGTTCTGCGCTCCCGCCGCCCTTTTATAAAGCGTCTGCAAGGCTCTTGCTCTCAGAGCCTCGTGAGCACGGGAGAACCTTTCCTTTTCAATGCATTTTCCCAAAATAAGCTTCTCGGCTTCGCCATATATAAATTCCGATTCGCTTCGGGCAATTTCTGCCAAGCGAAGAGCTGCATCCTCTGCCTGAGGATTTATTTCTTTCAGCAGGGGAACAATATTTTTTCTGATATGGTTTCTCGTATATGCAGTATCGGCATTGGTGCTGTCCACAACAAACTCAATACCCTTTTCCTCTGCATAATCACGAATTTCCTTCCCCGAAACTGACAAAAGCGGACGGATTATATTCTGCCTTATGGGAGCAATCCCTCCCATACCTGCCGTGCCTGAGCCTCTTGCAAGATTAAAAATCAACGTTTCAAGATTATCAGTTGAATTATGTGCAGTTGCTATAAGAGTAGTTTCTCCAATAGAATCTGCTATATCCTCAAGAAAAGCGTATCTTTCGTGGCGCGCAGCCTCCTCAAGCGTTTCGCCGCGCTCTCTCGCAATTTTCGGGATATCACATTTTTTTGTATAAAATTCAACGCCCAAAGCTTCAGCCGTTTTTTTACAGAACTGCTGATCTCTCTCCGCCTCCTCGCCCCGTATCATATGATTAAGGTGGGCTGCTGCAAGGCGGATATTTTTATCTTTAAGATATTCTGAGAGGAAATGGAGTAAAACGCAGGAATCCGCACCTCCAGAATATGCAACGAGAACGGCATCGGCTTTCTCTATCAATTCTTCTATTCCGCTATTCAAAAGATATTCCTTTACTCTTAAAAACAAAGCCACATCCGTTCTCCTTTCTTTATTTTTTCAATATTTTCTCTGTAATTATCCCAAGCGGTATACTGAGCACAGCTGTCAGAGATGCATATTCCGTCATTTCAGGCACGTAGGCACTGAGAGATGCTATGTATACAGAGGAGCAGTCCTTCGGTGGAATAAAAACAAAGCATATCAGCATCAGCTGAAAAATCGCTGCGCTGAGCATCATTTTTATAATAAATTGCGAAATATTTTGATTTTTTGCCATATTTTATACCCTCAATATACTTTTTGTACATTAATTATACCACACATTCAAGCTCTATCAAGGGCAAAATACCCCATTTTTGTTATGCAAATGTATAAAACAGTGTTATCAGGATACATTTTAGGCAATCAACTAAATATTACTGTTCTGTCGTTTTTCTTCTGCGTTTTTTCTTTTTTGCCGCTTCAGCCGCAGCCTTACGCTCATAATATTTGCTGTAAAGGTCAGGTCTGCGCGCCTCGGTCAGCTTTTCAGCCTCTTCAAGACGCCATTTATCAATATTAGCGTGATGTCCGCTGAGAAGCACCTCGGGCACAGCAAGCCCCATAAATTCAACGGGGCGGGTATACTGAGGATATTCAAGCAAATCGTCCTCAAAGGATTCTTTTTCATGGCAAACAGCCTCGGGCAAAACTCCGGGGACAAGGCGACCAACCGCATCGGAAATGATGCACGCCGCAAGCTCACCGCCGGTCAGCACGTAATCACCGATGGAAACCTCCTCTGCCTCAAGGATATCAATGGCTCTCTGGTCAACTCCCTCATAATGTCCGCAGAGAATCACCAGACGAGAGCACTGAGCAAATCGCTTTGCATCCTCCTGAGTGAAGGTCTTACCGCGGGGAGACATATAAAGAACCTTTGGCTTTTCCTCACCTTCTTTAATATCCGCCGTTACCGCATTATAGCAATTAACAATTGGGGGCGCTGCCATAAGCATACCTCTGCCGCCTCCGCAGGGAGTGTCATCAACTCTGCGATGCTTATCCTCAGAATAATCACGGATATTATATGCTCTGATATCAAGAAGTCCCGCTTGTCTTGCGCGTCCTATAATACTTTCCCCCAGCACAGCTTCTATCTGCGCAGGGAAAAGAGTCATTATATCAATTCTCATCTTGAGTTTTCTCTCATTCCTTCAATAAGATGGATATATATGCCTGCGTCGTCATCAAAAGAAATACGGCGAACAAATTCAGGTACGTTTGGAAGCATAAAGCTGCCCTCTCCGTCTTCAATAACGTATACCTGATGAGCACCGGGAGTGAGCACGTTAACAAGTCGTCCAACCTCCTCACCAGTGTCGTCGTCAAAAACAGGAAGACCAATAAGGTCTGCAATAAAATATTCTCCTCGGCGGAGACGGAAATCCTCTCTTGCCGCATAGAAAACTGTTCCTCTGAGGGCGATTGCATCCTCGAGAGTTTCAACGCCTTCAAAGGTTGCAATAACCATTGTTTTCTGAACAGAGGATGAAACAACCTTCATTTCAATATATTCGCCGTTCTTTTTTACAAACATTCTTTTCATAGATGCAAGGACCTTAGGGGTGTCGCATCTGTTTTCAAGCTTAACTGCGCCCTTAACACCGTGAGTGTTAACAGCCATAGCACATTCAAGATATGGTGAAAGCTCTTTCATAATATAATATCACCTTTCATTATTTATAATCACTTGTTGGAATACAATCAAATTCCGTAACGATATACTGATCTATCAGCATTATCCCGTTTTTACCGAGAGCCGAGCGTATATGGCTGCACAACCACAGGTCATCAGGAGAAGGATCGGGGCAATTATCCTTGTGGCTATGGCTTATGATAACGTATTTGGCCGAAAGCTCCTGTGCTTTTTCAAGAATGATGGGAGGATAGCTTGCAGGTCGAAACATTCTTCCGCCTGAAAGCGCTTCACATTCCAGAAGCATTTTATCCTCGTCAAGATATATTGCCATAACCGTTCCGGCAGGCTTGCCGCAAAACCAGGTATAGATAAATCTTGATATTCTAAAGCTATTATCAAAGGGAGCCTTCTCACAATGCTCGAGAGTTGCGATTCTGGCAACGTCTCGGGAAAGGGAAATAAGACGCGAGCTTACCTCGCCTATTCCCTTCACCTTCATCATAGCATCAACCTTGGCGGAATACGCTGCGCTTACAGATCCGAATTCATCAATGAAGCTATGAGCTGTTTCGTTCGTGTTTCTCTGACGAATACTGAAATAAAGAAGCATTTCAAGAAGCTCATGGGGCTCAAAGGCATCCGCCCCAAGCTTTTTATATTTTTTATTCATTCTTTCTCTATGCCCTGAGTGAACAGATTGCTTTTTCTTTACTTCACTCATCTATATCGATCCTCTTATATATTTTAGCATATCCGCCCTCGCAGACAAGCTTATAGTTATCGCCCATAGCATCAATCATTTCCCTCTGATAAGAATCATCCCTATATCTTGAATCCACAACATAATAATCTGTTTCTTCGTAGAAAGCATAATAATCGGGAGACGTGTGCAGATCATCAATATAATAAAGATGCGGAACAAAAAACATAAACGCCGTTACGGAAGCATCATCGGGAATGGTATCCAAAGCAGCCGTCGTAGCTTCAAAGCTTTCCCTTTTGGATAAATATCTTGCTGCATATTTCCCCGCCTTTGAGGAAAGAAGGGATGCAGAAAAAACAAGGCTTATAACAAGAGCGCAAACCATAACTCTGCGCGCAAATGCAGTCGGCTTTTCGGATATTGCCAGAAAAGCCGCCACCAAAAGAAGCGCAACAGTTCCGTAGGTATATTGATAATTCACGTTATGCTGATACATCCAATCAGGCATAAGATTGATAACAAGGAGTGGAATCATAAGCACAAGATGGGTTGTATGCTTAGATGCAAAGGGCATAAACAAAAGCGGAATACAAGTCCAGAAAATAAATTCTATCTTCTGACCGCCATAAGTGATCTCAGAGAATCTTTCCACGTTCGCTCCTAAAAACACCTCTTTAATGAGAAATCCTATATCATAAAAGCAGGTTTTGACAACGTCAATAAATCCACCATTGCGATCAATATAATAATTATCAAGACGGCTCATCATAATCTCTCCGCCTGAAAGCTCTATCATACTGCAAGCAAACACAAAATAGATCACTGACAGAGCAAAAATGATCACGGCTATCAATCTGCTTCTCTTTGTAAGCAGCATCCAGATGGCAATCGCCATAACGTAGATGGCAGCATCCTCTTTAACAGAAAGAGTTGCAATTGCGAAAGCAAATATTCCTATATTGTTTTCGCACAAAACGAAATATATCATATAGAGAATAAACACGGAAAGAAATTTATTCTCGTGGAAATCACAAAAGCAACCGTTTGCCATTGTGGGAAAAACAGCATACAAAACAGCCGCCGCAGTTGACATAGCGGGGCTCATGCCAAGCTTTAAGCATATACGGCGAAGCGGGAACATACCAAGGCCCACCACTATCGCCTGAGCCACAAGCAAAAATGCGGGGCTTCTGAATATCATATAAAATGGCAAAAGCAGATAGTATACGGGCGAAAAATGAACTGCAAAATGGCTGAGATATTCACTGCGCTCAACCGTTGTGAAGGGCAAACCCGTTTTTGCCATCTGCTCAAACATCTGAGCAAAGATGCCGAAATCGAACGTTGCAAGTGAGAACGTCTGATATTTCATAACCGTGCAATAAGATACAAGCACTGCAAAAACTGCAAAGACGCCTGCCGTTATAACAAACGAGGTTTTACGGCTCATCTGCAAAAGATCAATTCCCAATCTGTTATCTTCTGTTACGTATTTAACTATGAAAATAAGAACAAATGCAACGCCTATATTGAAATAAATTTCTCCGTCCATTTGCGCACATAGCATTATTCCAAAAAAGACAGAGCTGCAAAGAAGCGACCAATTGAGAACTATCGTCCTTTTAAGCGCTACTACCGTTGCGCCTATTATCAAAACGGCTGCGACGAAAACTATAATAAAAGCAGCCACGCTTATATCTCTGACGTAAGCAAGATCTGTAAAATCTCCTGCTGCTGCCGTATAATAATTTGCCAGGATAAATCCCGTTATAAACAGCGCAAACAGATCTGATGCCTGAACAATTTTATTTACCCATAGTTCCCTCATACGAGAGCCTATGCAATTTAACACCTTCATAAACTGACTCCGTCAAACAGTTATTCATAATATTTTACCATATTTGAAAATAAAGGTCAATGTTGTATGCCAAATTAGTGCCCCTCTGTGCAGCAACTTAATTAGCTTTTGGATGATTGCATTTTTACAATATTTTTGATAAAATAATAATATAATAAAACTATGGAGGCTCATATGGCAACACCTCACATCAAAGCAGAAAAAGGCGATTTCGCAAAAACAGTTCTTATGCCCGGCGATCCACTCAGAAGTGAATTCATAGCTAAAAACTTTCTCAGCAATGCTCGCCTCGTAAACAACGTTCGCGGCGTACAGGGATATACGGGAGAATATAAGGGTATAGCCGTTTCCGTTATGGCAAGCGGAATGGGTATGCCTTCCATGGGAATATATTCATATGAGCTTTTTAAGTTCTTCGACGTTGAAAATATTATCCGCGTCGGCTCCATCGGCTCTATGAGCCGAAACGTTAAGATCCGTGATATTATTCTTGGCATGGGCGCCTGCACTAATTCAAGCTTTGCTTCAAATTATAATCTCCCCGGAGATTTCGCGCCAACGGCTGATTTTTCACTCCTTCGCTGCGCGGCAGAAAAGGCTGAGGAGCTTGGACTTTCCTACCACGTGGGAAATATTCTTTCAAGCGACACCTTCTATAACGATGAGGATGATCTCGAAGAGCGCGAAAAATCCCTTTCCAAATGGGGCAAAATGGGAGTGCTCGGAGTTGAAATGGAAGCCGCTGCGCTTTATATGAATGCTGCAAGACTCCAGAAAAAAGCTCTTGCAATCTGCACCGTGTCCGATTCTCTCGTTACAGGAGAGGCAACCTCAAGCGAGGAACGACAGACCTCTTTCACCGAAATGATGACACTGGCGCTGGAAACCGCCATCGCATTAAACAAATAATATTCATTTTGCTATTAAAAAATAGATAATTTGCACAAAAGCTATGGACAAATAAAAAAAGCAGTGGTATAATGTCATTGTAGATAGGTGAAGAAATCCACCTCTTCACTAAGGCTGCACAAATTTAATACAGAAGGTGGGATAGTAATGAAGATTACCGTCAACGCAAGAAAAGTATTCGTGAACCAGAAGCTCACCGAGCATATCGAAAAGAAGCTTGCAAAGTTCGACAAGTTCTTTCCCGGTGAAGCAGAAGCTGCTGTTAAGCTTTCCAGGGTCAGAGACGTGGAGCGTGTTGAAGTAACTATTCAGTCCGGAACAACCTTGTTCCGCAGTGAAGACGAAAGCTCCACCTTTATGAACGCACTTGACTGCTGCCTTTATGCTATTGAGCGCCAGATCAGAAAAAATAAGACGCGCCTTGCAAAGAAGCTGCGTGAAAATATAATGATTCCCGACTACGATCCCGAGGACGGCGCTGCTCCCGACGAGGTTGAGGAAGGCGCTTTCACTATCAGAACCAAGACCTTCGATATCAAACCCATGACCCCCGAAGAAGCTATCCTGCAGATGAATCTGCTGGAGCACCAGTTCTTCGTTTTCAACGACGTTGACAACGGCTCAACTTGTGTTGTTTACAAAAGAAAAGACGGCGGCTACGGAATGATCGTTCCCAACTAAATTTTAACTATTCATAAAAACTTCCTTTAGACAGGGTGAGGGCGGAAAACACATCTTTCGTGTTTTCCGCCCTCGCTCTGTTTTTGTTGCTTTTTTGGAGAACACGAAATGGGAGGGACGATAAAATGTTTTAATAAATAATTATATCTCAATCGGACGACCGCAGGTCGCCCCTACGGTGAATACGAGCATGGTCCGCCAAATTACAATTCAGCTAAATATAAAATCAAAAAAGGAACTGCAAATGCAGTTCCTTTTTCAAATCGAATTCAGATATTCAATTACTTAAGAAGCTCTGCGATTTCATCGCCGAAGTTGTCTTCTCTCTTCTCAAGGCCTTCGCCCTTTTCGTAGAGATAGAAGCTATCGATTGCGATCTCGCCGCCGAATTCCTTAGCGCACTTAGCTACGTATTCGCCAACCTTCATATCGTCGTCCTTAACATAAGCCTGCTCAACGAGACAAACTCTTTCGTAGAACTTGCCGATCTTACCTGTTACCATCTTTTCGATGATAGCGTCGGGCTTGTTAGCGTTCTTTTCATCGTTCTTGATCTGAGCGATGAGGATTGCCTTCTCTTCTTCAACTGCACTTGCGGGAACCTGATCTCTGGAGATGTATGCAGGGGGGTTACCAGCTGCGATCTGGAGAGCGATGTTCTTTGCAAATTCAGCGAAACCAGCGTTGCTTGCAGCTGCTTCGTCAGCGATGAACTTAACGATAACACCTGTGCCGCCGTTGCCGTGGATATATGTGGAAACAACACCGTCTACGATAACGAAACGACGGATGTTCATGTTCTCACCGATTGTGAAGATCATGTCCTTAAGCTTTTCCTCAACTGTGAAGCTGTCGTCGAACTTCTCTGCGAGAAGTGCTTCAACTGTTTCGGGTCTTGTAGCGAGGATTGCTCTCTCGATACCGCGAACGAATTCCTTGAATGTTTCGTTCTTTGCAACGAAGTCTGTTTCAGCGTTAACTTCGATCATAACAGCGGTGTTGCCCTCTACCATGATGTCTACTACGCCTTCAGCTGCAACTCTGTCAGCCTTCTTTGCTGCTACGGAGAGACCCTTCTCACGAAGGTACTTTACTGCTTCTTCGAAGTCACCGTCAGTTTCCTTGAGTGCCTTCTTGCAATCCATCATACCTACGCCTGTCTTTGCGCGGAGGTCGGATACCATCTTAGCTGTAATAGCTGCCATTTTAGTTTCTCCTTTTCAGGTAAATTATTCTGCGTCAGCAGCTACTTCTTCAGCTGCTTCCTCTGTCTGCTCGCCCTGTCTGCCGGCGATAACACCGTCTGCAAGTACGCTTGCGATGAGACGGATTGCACGGATAGCGTCGTCGTTACCGGGGATAACGTAGTCAGCGTCATCGGGGTCACAGTTTGTATCTACGATAGCAACTACGGGGATACCGAGTCTCTTAGCTTCGAGAACTGCGTTGTGCTCCTTGCGTGTATCTACGAT
>JAZORY010000036.1:0-43406 GCA_045656825.1 Candidatus Avispirillum sp. | reverse complement strand
TGGTTTTTTGATTTGTGGGGAACAGAAGATGGATTCGAAAGCGAACCTTGCGTGAATGATTCGGTTTTTGTAGTTCAGCGGCAAGGTTCACCAAAAGCTTCGCTTTTGCAAAGTTTACCCGGGCGCGACTAAAATAGTCCGGTGGACTATTTTTAGCCCGTAGCGCTGAAGTTGCTTTGTTTTTAAGCTGCAGATCAGGCCGAGAGCGCCGAAATAAATTTCGGCGAAACCTTCATTTTTGAATATTTTATTATAGTTAGTCATACAATCAGAAAAACCACTTCGAAAGAAGTGGTTTTTCGACTTTAACTTATGCAAAAGGATTTTCCTTAGGATAGGGAAGAGACTTGGGCTGGTTATAGCTGATATCTGCAATTCCGAGATACTTGAACACCTCGAAGATCTGTTTGCCATAGTGTCCGAATGCAACTGCGCCATGGTGGGGATATCCCTTTTCGATGAGAACGTGGCGATAGAAACGGTCCATTTCGGGAATAGCAAACGTTCCGATGGAACCGAAGCTTTCGCAATCAACGTCAAGAACCGCTCCCTGAGCTATGTATGCCTTAAGGCTTGTATCTGCATCAGACTGGAGGCGGAAGAACGTAATATCGCCGGGCTTAAGGTTTCCTTCCATAGTGCCACGTGTGATATCGGGCTCGGGAAGCTCGGGCTCCAGGTCGCGCTTCATAATGAGCTGATATCCCATATGAGGATCCTTCAAAAGACAAGTGCTTGTGTTTCCGCAGTGGAAGCCCATAAACGTTTCTGTGAGACGAGCGTTATATCTGCCCTTGATAGCCTTTTCGAAGATAGAAGAGGGAACAGTGTTGTTGATATCAAGGAGAGTTGTAGGTGCGCCGGAGATGCAAACGCCGATATATTCGGAAAGCGCGCCGTAGATATCAACCTCGCAGGAAACGGGGATACCCTGAGCGGCAAGGCGGCTGTTTACGTAGCAGGGAACAAATTTGAATTCTGTCTGGAATGCGGGCCAGCACTTATTTGCAAAAGCAACGTATTCTCTTGCTCCCTTATGCTCTGCAGCCCAGTCGAGAAGTGTAAGCTCATACTGAGCAAGGCGGGGCAGGATACCTGCATATTTGTTGTCAGCAGGAAGCTCTGCTGCCATTTCAGCAACCTTTGCAGGAATTCTTTCGTCGCCTGCATGCTTGTTATAAGCAACGAGAAGGTCAAGCTCGGAGTTTTCTTCAACGGCTACGCCAAGATCGTAGAGAGCCTTGATAGGACCGTTACAAGCAAGGAAGTCATCAGGACGAGGACCGAACGTGATCAGCTTAAGACCCTTAAGGCCGAGGATAGCACGGGCGATAGGCTCAAATTCGCGAACCTTTTCTGCAAGCTCAGCTGCTGTGCCTACGGGATATTCGGGGATGTATGCAGCCTTCTTGCGAAGTCTCAGGTTATAGGAGCAGTTGAGCATACCGCAATAGGCGTCGCCTCGTCCGTCATGAAGATCTCCGTCGCCTTCAGCTGCCGCAACGTACATAATGGGGCCGTCAAACCATTCTGCAATAAGTGTTTCAGGTGTTTCGGGGCCGAAGTTGCCAAGGAAAACTACGAGAGCATTAACGCCTGCTGCTTTTACGTCCTCAACGGCAGCCTTTGCATGAAGTTCGTTTTCAACTGTAACCTTACATTCGTAAAGACCTTCACCGTAAGCAGCAACGAGTGCAGCTCTTCTTCTTTCGGAAAGGGCTGCGGGGAAGCAGGAGCGGGAAACTGCGATAACGCCAAGATTTACGTTAGGAATATTTGTAATCATTTTTATCTATCTCCTTATATTTATTTTTATTAGCCATCTCAAGTTTATAGAAAAGGCGAGGATTTATTTCAGTTCCTTGAAGAGCTGCTTTGTTGCAGGATAGATCTTTCTATACTGCTGATAGCGCTTTTCATAAAGTTCGGTGAGTGCAGGATCAGGTTCGATGGTGGAAACTGTGGAGACAAGGGCTTCTGCCGCTGCTCTCACACTGGGATAAACTCCGCAGGCAACCATAGCAAGAATTGCTCCGCCGTATCCGGGTCCTTCCTCTGTTTTAATAATATCAAGTGGAATACCGAGAACGTTTGCAAAAATCTTTTTCCAGAGGGGAGATTTGCTTCCGCCTCCGCAAATGTTACTACGGTGTATTTCAATACCCAGTGATTTTGCAACTTCAAAGGAATCGCGGATCGCAAATGCAACGCCTTCAAGCATAGCCTGTGTCATCTGCGCTCTTGTTGTGTCCATTGACATACCGATAAAGGTTGCTCTTGCATCCGTATCATTAATGGGGCTTCGCTCTCCCATAAGATAGGGAAGGAAGAAGACCTTATTGTTGCCCAGCATATCGTCGGTGATTTTTGCTTCTTCGCCCTTATAATCCTTTGTGCCGATTATTTCATCCTGCCACCATTTATTGCAGGAGGCTGCGCTGAGCATACATCCCATAAGATGATAATATCCATCAGCATGAGCAAATGAGTGAAGACCGTTTGTGGAGTCAACTCCGAAGCTATCGGAGGAAATAAACACAGTGCCTGAGGTGCCGAGAGAAATATTGCACTTACCCTCGCCTACCGTGCCTGTGCCAACGGCAGCAGCTGCATTATCGCCTGCGCCTGCGCAAACGGTAACGTTTTCCTTAAATCCGAATTTCTGTGCAAGGTCAGACTTAACCTCGCCAACCTTTTCATAGCTTTCATAGAGCTTGGGCATCTGGTCTTTTGTAACGCTGCAGAGCTTAAGCATTTCCTCGGACCAGCATTTGTTTTTAACGTCAAGAAGCAGCATACCCGAGGCATCGGAATAGTCGCAGGAGTGAGCTCCTGTCAGCTTATAAACGATATAGTCTTTCGGGAGCATGACCTTTTTTATTTTCGCGAATATTTCAGGCTCGTTTTTCTTAACCCAAAGAATTTTAGGCGCTGTAAAGCCTGCAAAAGCGATGTTGGCAGTTCTTTCACTGAGAACTCGGCGTCCGATTTCCTCGTTGAGATAGTCGACTTCGTCAGCCGTTCTTCCGTCGTTCCAAAGGATTGCAGGGCGAAGAACCTCATCGTTTTCATCAAGGATAACAAGTCCGTGCATCTGGCCGCCTGCTCCAATGCCGCGAATGTCGCTTGCATCAAAGCCCTCAAGAAGAGCGGGGATGCCGTCAAGGCAAGCCTCCCACCAAAGATTGGGGTCCTGCTCGCTCCAGCCTGCCTTGGGGAAAATAAGCGGATATTCACGGGAAACTGTGTTAAGAACGGCGCCATTTTCGTCTGTCAGAAGAAATTTACAAGCGCTTGTTCCAAGATCTATACCAATAAAAAGCATATTTTTTCTCCCTTATATTAGTTAATTATATTTTACAACAGAAACAAATAAAAATCAACGATTAATAATCAGTTCGTGCGATAACATTCTGCTGGAGCTCGGGCGTGAGATTTATGAAATATTCACTGAAGCCTCCGACGCGAACGATGAGATTTTTATGAGCATCGGGATTTTCAACTGCATCAAGCAGCTCCTCTCGACTGACCACAGTTACTGACAGCTGCTGACCGCCGCGGTTGAAATAGTTTTTCCAAAGGGCAACGAAGCTGTTCATGCCCGTATCTGTGTTAAAGAGGTTTTTGTCAAATTTCATATTGAGAATAAATCCGCTTCCTGCAAGCGTGTGGTCAAAGGCAAGGCAGGAATTCAGCAGGGCTGTGGGCCCGTTTGTGTCATTTCCGGGAGTTGCTCCGATGCTATCGCCGTAGAGGCTGTCCTCGTCCCGTTTGCCGTTTGGAAGCGCACCAACGGCAGCTCCGTTATATGCGGCGCGATCAAAGGGAGAGCAGCCGCCTGAATAAAAGCCGCCTCTCCAGGTTCTTTTCTCTCTCAGGTAGCTATTATAGCAATTGATAATCTCTCGGGCGATCTTATCAACGTATTCAAGGTCGTTTCCGAATTTAAGCGATGAATTTTTGAAGGTAAGATACATTTTCTCATATCCTTCAAAGTTGCAAAGCAAGGCATCTCGCACCTCGGGCAATGTGAAACGCTTTTCCTCGTAAACGAATTTTTTTATATTGGCAAGAGAATCGATCAGCTCGGGAACGCCCTCTGCCAGAATCTGTCCGTTCAGATAAATTGGTCCTCTGTTTTTATAATCAAGACCCTTTTCAACACAGCCTTCTATGGTTAGTGATCGGATGGGATTTGCCGTATAATGCGCAAAAGCCTCCTGCGCCTTATTTGCCATTGAGCAAACGGCATCTGTTAGATATTTTATCTGCTTGACTACGGCGTTATAGAATTTTTCGTAAGTATCCAGCTCCTCGGCTTCTCCTGTTTTTTCTCCTATCTGCTTATTGACCTTGTGGTTATATCCGTTGAAGAGAGCATATTTCAGCGCCATCCCAACGTTGACCTCGCCGTCCTCAAGTCCCATATGGGATTTTCCCTGAATATCTATCTGGTTGCATCCGTTCATAACGTACAGATGCGAGTCGCAGGGAGGAATCCCCAGACTTTCAAGGGCGGGGCATACGACCTCATCGTTATAAAGTGTTGGCATACCGATGCCCGTAGCGATGGTTTTTGCTGCTTCAAGGTATAGCCTTTCGGGAGTGTTTCTGTGGCATCGCATGGTTATATTGGGAGTTTGAAATTTATATTTTCTTGCCACGTCAAGTATTTCATAGGTTAGCTCATTTGTTATATCGTTCCAATTTTCATCGGATCCGCTGATGCATAAGTTCCATGCTCTTGTTTTATGGAAGAATATCCAAAGATCCTCGAGAGCTTCTCGTGAGGAGGAATAGTCGGAATTTCTCCAGAAATCTATCATATAAGAGTCGAAATGTCCGGGGGAGTCTATTCCGTCAAGAGTGAATATGAGGACATAGACGGAAACTGCTTCAGCAAATGTTTTTACAGGGGATCTGATATTTTCAAAAGCGCTGATGGTTTTAAGAAGCTTTTTATTACCCGACATTTCATATTCGTTTTTTGCCGCAATATACGTTCTTTCGCCTAGCAGTTCAATTGCATCAAGGGTGAGAAGTAACCCGTCGTAGAAATCAGCCTTGTCTGTGTTTTTCTCTTTATAGGAAAGAACCTTCTCGCGCATTTTATCTGTGCCGAGGCGCGCAAAGTCAATAAGGGTGGGCACGGCGTGGCCGCCCCATGTGCCGCCCCATCCTGAATTTGAGGTGGTAACGTCCCATTCGTTTCCTGAAAAGGCAGACCAATATTGCCCCAATTCAAGATGGCGCATATTTTCAATTATGTAGTTGTAGTCATCTGCAAGCTCGGGGCTGGTTTCCGCTTTGTGCTGAAGAATCCATAGATTTGGCGACTGTCCGCTTGAAAAGGAGGAGCTGCACGCCATCTGTCCAAAATCAAGCTGTGGAAATCCTGTTTCGGAGTCGAAGCTTATATCAACAGCTTTTGCCATTTCAATATATCCTGCACCTGTGCAAACGTATTTGCTATGTGAATCAGCTGTCAAATAGCCTCGGGCAAAGGGCTCGTCCTTTATTCTGAAATCGTACATACTGCACCTCGCTGTTTTCGTTTTACTATATGTTAATTATACCTCTGATTCGCCTCAAAGTCAATTTATGAAAGGGCTTTGGTGAATATAAAAGATGCCGACCCACTCGGGTCGGCATGAAAATTGTTATTACTGTTTCTTTGTCCAGGTGCTGGGGGAGAGAGTGATAATAAGGGGGAATATCTCAAGTCGTCCCAGAAGCATTGCAAAGGTGAGCACCACAGTAGAGAAGCGTGAATATCCTTCAAAGCTTGCAGCGGGACCAACCGCGCCAAATCCGGGGCCGATATTGTTGAAGCAAGCTGAAACAGCGGTGAAGTTTGTTTCAAAATCAAAGTTTTCAACAGCGCAGAGGATGAAGAACACAACAACGTAGCACAGTATATATAAAACAAAATAGGTTGTGCAGTTTCTGAGAGTTGAATCCTCAACCTGCTTTCCCTCAAATTTTACTGTATTTACAGAGCGGGGACGAAGCATCTGGCGAATTTCCTTGCCGATAGCCTTTCCTAGGATCATGATTCTTGAAACCTTAAGTCCGCCGGCAGTTGAGCCTGCGCATCCGCCGATAAACATAAGAATAAAGAGTATGGTTTTTGAAAGTGAGGGCCAGAGATTAAAGTCGACAGTTGAATATCCTGTGGTTGTTATAATAGACGCAACCTGGAATGCTGCGTGTCTGAAGGATTCCCAAAGGCCAGAACACATTTTGAATATATTCAGGGTTATTGCAACAACGCTGACACCAACGATAGAAATGTAGCACCAAAGCTCACTACTCTTGAGGGCAGATTTCACCTTGCCTATTAGAATAAGATAGAAAAGGTTGAAGTTGACACCGAAGAGAAGCATGAAAATGGTAATGACCCATTGGATGTAGGGACTATATCCGCCGATACTGTCAGCCTTGATACCAAAGCCACCCGTACCTGCTGTACCAAAGGCGTGGACAACGCTATCAAAGGGGGACATTCCGCCTGCCAAAAGGAATATTATTTCAACAGCTGTAAGCACAACGTAGATAATATAAAGAATTTTGGCAGTATCCTTAGCTCTTGGAACGAGCTTGCCAACGATGGGGCCGGGCATTTCTGCTCGCATCAGGTGAATAGAGCGATCGCTCAGGTTGGGGATGATTGCCATAACGAAAACAAGAACTCCCATGCCTCCAACCCAGTGGGTGAAGCTACGCCAGAAAAGGCAGCTACGGCTCATAGCTTCGATTTCTGTAACTATTGAAGCTCCCGTTGTGGTAAATCCGCTGACAGTTTCAAAAAGCGCATCTATATACGAAGGAATTTCGCCTGTCAGATAAAAGGGAAGCGCACCAACGGCTGAAAGCACGAGCCATGAAAGCGCTGTGATGGCAAAGCCTTCCTTGGCGTATATAACCTGATTTTCCGTTCTGAACAGAACTGTCATAAGTCCGCCGACGGAGAGGGATATTGCTGCAACGGAAACAAATTGCCACAGGGCAGTTTCGCGATAGATGAGCGCAACTATTATCGGCAGCAAAAGCAAAGCCGAAAGAGCTACGAGCATCATACCGAGAAGTGAAAAGACTTTTTTATAATTCATATATTTTTACCTGATTATATCGGAAAGATCCTGCAGTTGATGGCCTGCTGCCAGAACAACGACCCTGTCTCCTGCTTCGATCGTGTCATTACCGGAGGGGATGATGATCTTCTTGCCGCGTATAATTCCTGCAACCAGCGTGTTCTGCTTAAGCGCCATTTCTTTCAAGGGAATACCGATATATTTGAAATCGTGCTGAACCTTGAATTCAAGTGCTTCTGCCTCTCCGCCCATAAGCTTATAAAGTGTTTCAACGTTACTGCCGAGAGAGTTTTTAAGGGCTCTTGCATAGGTTGAGATAACGTCGGAAATGGTTTTTCGGGGAGAAACGGTACATTCAAGGCCGAGATTTTCAGCCATCGATAAAAGCTCGTTTCTGCTGACCTTTGCAATAACCTTTGAAACGTCCTGAGAGGATGCAAAAATTGAAATGAGGATATTTTCCTCGTCCATTCCCGTTAGTGCAACGAATGCATCGCTTCGTGCAAGTCCCTCTTCAAGAAGAAGCTCCTGCTGAGCTCCGTCGCCGCAGATAACAACGGCATTGGGAAGGGCATTGGCAATTTCCTCGCAGCGCTGGCGATTTTTTTCGATGATCTTAACGTCGTGTCCGCCTGCAAGAAGATTCTTGGCAAGATAAAAAGCAGTTCTCGATGCTCCGAGTATAATAACGCTTTTTGCCTGCTTCTGCAGTATGCCGAGCATTTTGAAAAGCTTCTGAGCTTCAGCTGCGGTTGCCATAATACCGATCTTATCGCCTCCGTGAAGCACGAAGTTACCATCGGGGATAAATACTTTGCCATCGCGCTTGACTGCGCTCAGAAGGTATTGCCCCTGATATTTCTTTCGCATTTCAACAAGGCTGAGGCCATCCAGCTTGGAATCTGCTTTAAGCTTAAGCTCTATCATTTCAAACTTTCTGTTTGAGAAAGTTTCTATCTTAGCTGCGCCGGGAAGTCTGAGAATATTATAAAGCTCCTGAGCGCAAAGCTTTTCGGGGTTGATTGCGCTGGATATTCCCAGCTGAGAGCGGAGAAATTCAAGGCTTCCTCCGTTATATTCGGGATTGCGGATTCGGGCAATTGTTTTGTGGGCGCCCATTTTCTTTGCAATAAAGCAAGAGAGCATATTGAGCTCATCGCTTCCTGCAACGGCAACAAACATTTCTGCTTTGTCAACACCGGCTTCGCTGAGAACCTCGCAGTCAGCTCCGTTACCGCAAACACACATTATGTCGTATATATTTGATATTTCGGTTACAACGTCGCTATCATCATCTATGGCAACAACGTCGTGGCCTTCTTTTACAAGGCTGTCGATAATAGTGGTTCCTATTTTGCCGCAGCCTACGATAATAATTCGCATATTATACTCCATTTTATATTTGGAAATTGTCGACCTCATTGTAACACCACGAGAGGTGTTTTTCAAGGAGTTGGTGAAAATAGTTAATGTTTTAACTTTCCTACAAAATATACAGTTTGTTTTGTTGAAAATAACCATAAAATACACTGGTGTGCTTGAAGGAATTTGTCATATAGACACGCAAAAAGTTTAGGGTTTTCTGCTTAATTCTATGGTTTTTGTTGAAAAAAAGTTGTTCGTATAGTATAATGAAGGTTAATAAAGCTTTTATTTTTTAGGAGGAGAGTTTTGAAAAGGATCGGTTTTAGAAAAGCATATCTGCGATTCCTTTGTGTAATGCTGGCGCTTTCTTGCCTGAGCATTTTATATATCAGGAATTTATTGATCAAATATGAAAAATCCCAGCCTGAGCGTGAGATAGAGAAGCAGATAGACGTGCTGCAGGAAGCGGCGCTGCTTGGAAATCTTGAAAGCGTTCTTTCGTTTGATGCCTATGAGGTTGAAAACGAGGAGGAAAAGCAAAGGGAGATCAGTGAGCTCAGCGCGAAGCTGAAAAACGGTTCCTTCAGCTATGAGGAATATCCTTCAGTTAACGATCTTGTTTATAATATTAAATGTGGAGACGAGGTTTTTGCCCGTGTAACTCTTGAAAATACGGAAACAAAAACAAGACTTATCGTTTTCAATTTCAAAACGTGGAACGTGAAGAGTGTCGAGGCGGCGGTAATAGATAAGGATATAGAGCTGCCTGCTTCTGTTGGCATGAAGATGAACGGCGAAGCTCTCAGCGGAACAAAAAATGAAGAAAACGGAATGGTTACCTATACGATCCGTTCTCTGACCTCTCCTGAAATCGTTTTATACGACGGTGCGGGAAACGAGGCGAAATTTGATGCAAGTCAAAAGATAAGAACTTACAGCTATAAGGTTTGTGTTCCCTCAAACTACAAGGTTTATGCAGACGGAAAGGAGCTTGATCGCTCTATTGCAAAAAGTGAGAAGATTGCTGATTACGAATATCTCTATGAATACTCAAAGGATATGCCCACTCAGCTCACGTATGATCTGCATTTTTTGAAAAACGGTGTTGATATAAAGATAGAGGATAACAAGGGAAACGACGTTCCCTTTGAAATGGAAAACCGCTCTGTAACGATGCATGGTCAGGTAACGGATGCTGCGCTTCCTGAGTCTATCAAGAGTCAGGTAGACGTTCTTGATGCGGCACAGCAGTGGAGCCTTTTTATGTCAAACGATATTAAGGGAGCAAATCATGGCTATGCAACAATCAAAAAGCTTCTCGTGGAGGGGTCTTATCTTCAGGACGTTGCATGGAATTGGGCAACGGGAGTTGATATAACTTTCACCAGCCCTCACAGACTTGGAGCAGATCCCTTTGTCGGCGAAGAGGTTACGGATTTTGTCAGCTACGGAGACAAGAGCTTTTCTTGCACGGTGAGATTCAGAAAGCATATGATACTCACGCCCGGAAATATGACGGTTATGGATGAATTCGACAGCACGATTTATTTTATTGATATATCTGAGGATGGTAATGAGCCTGTTTGGAGAATTGCCGAAATCAGAGACAATACCAATGAGTGAGGAGGTAAGGTTAAATGAACGAAAACAAGAACATAAGCTATACCACGCCTCCGCGCGCTCCCAGACCTGCTCAGAAAACAACTAAAGTATCTTCACAGATAAAGCCTCAAAGTGCAAATGCAGTAAGGGCGCAGCTTGATGCCGCTCGCACTAAGAGTGCAGCTCCTCAGAATACGAAGGCTGCCGTTCCTAAAATGAGCACGGTTCAGGCGGGAAAGATTCCCGCTCAGAGAGCTGCAGCAGCAACCAAGGAGCTGCAGGGGAAGATAGCAAGATCACAGCAGGAAAAGGCGGCAGAAAAGCCGATATCCAAGCCGACTGAGATGAAGTCGGGAAGCTATGCAGTGCCTAAAGAGCTAAAGCAAAGTGCAAAGCCTGCCGCAAGCGCAGAGCGTGTGCAGCCGACGGTCAAGAAAGCTGCTCTTGCTGAGACTAAGCCTCGGCAGCCCAAAGTGCAGAGCGAGAGAGCAGTGTCCCCGCAGCGCAGACCCTCTCCTTATCAGAACAGGATAGAGCCTGAGAGAATAACCTCACCTCAGATGCAGCGTCGCCGTGAAACTGTGGGCTCTCATATGTATGAGGAAAGAGACAGGGCAAAGAAAAGAGTCAGACCTCTTAAAAAGGTTGTTCGTGCGCTTTGCTTTGTGCTGACTTTTGTTATAGTCTTTTTATCAACTGTGTTTATTAGCTTAAAAATGATATGCAGCGATATTTCTCCTGCTGCAAAGGAGCTTCTTGTAACCACCTTGCTTGAAACGGGTCAGATGAAGGACGTTGCATCCTGGTTCTTATCAGCCGAGGAGATTCAGCAGATCGTTGACGGAAACGCTATGGGCTCCTTTGAAAATGATATTGACAGCTCTCTTATCACTATTGATCCCGCGCCGGAAGGCAGTCAGGGTGAAGCGGAACAGCAGGATATCGAGGTTGTGGAGATCTCCGGCAGAACCTTTTTCGGAACTATGCTTATTATAAAGGATCCCTCAAGAATAGAGCTTGCTTCTATATATCCTTGGAGGGATGAAGGCGTTCCGCTTGATCAGCTTGTGCACGATGCAGGCGCGGTTGCCGGAATAAATGGTGGACTTTACAATTCTTCAAACAATTCCGGCGGAAGACCCTACGGTGTTGTTGTATGCAAGGGTGAAATTCAGTTTAACGAGCCTCAGCAGTATCCCGGACTTGTGCTTATCGGTTTTACCGAGGATAACATTCTTGAAATCATTCCTATCGGAGATTATTCCAAAAAGGATATTGAGGATCTTGTGAAAGAAAAGAAGATTCGCGATGCTGTAACCTTTCAGGAGGAGGCCAGCGATAAAAACAACCATTTCGTACAGCTTGTTATCAACGGCGAGGCTAGAGATATGAACGGAATGGGAAGTGGTCTCAATCCCAGAACTGCTATTGGTCAGCGTGCAGACGGAAGTGTTTTGATGCTTGTAACTGATGGTCGCGGCAAGGCGGGACATCTTGGCGCATCCGCCTCCGACCTTATCAATATTATGGTTGAATACGGTGCGGTTAATGCGGCGAATCTTGATGGCGGCTCTTCATCCTGTATGTATTATAACGATGAATATCTTATGACAAGTGTAACCTTCTATTATTCCAACAGCTCCTGGAAGCTTCCGCTTGGTTTTGTTGTAAAATAACTTGATATAAATAAATTTATGTGTTAAAATAAATTATCAATAATTAAAGGAGATCGGAAACTATGTACTATATTGGTATTGACCTGGGCGGAACAAACATCGCTGCAGGTATCGTAGACGAAAATTATAATATTATCAAGAAGGCAAGCACACCCACAAACGCTGACAGACCTGCTGACGTTATCACAGCTGATATCGCGGCTCTCTGCAAGAAGCTTGCTGATGAGGTTGGCATCACAATGGATGACGTTGCAAGCATCGGTATCGCAACTCCCGGTTCTGCTAACTGCGAAACAGGCGAGATCCTCTATGCTAACAACCTTCCCTTCAGCCACTATCCTATGCAGGCTAAGCTTTCTGAAATGCTTGGCACATCCAAGAGAGTTTATATTGAAAACGATGCAAATGCTGCTGCAAAGGCTGAGTCTGTTGCGGGCGTTGCTAAGGGCTCCAAGTATTCCGTTATGATCACTCTCGGCACAGGCGTTGGCGGCGGTATCATTCTTGATGGTCAGGTTTATTCCGGCTTCAACTTCGCAGGCGCTGAGCTTGGTCATATGGTTATCGTTAAAGACGGCAGAGCTTGCTCTTGCGGCAGAAAGGGTTGCTGGGAAACATACAGCTCCGCAACAGGCCTTATCCGCACAACTCGTGAAAAGATCGAGGCTTGCAGAGCTGAAGGCAGAGCAACTGTTATGGAAGATATGATTGGTGGAGATCTTGAAAAGGTTTCCGGCAGAACAGCTTTCAATGCTATGCGTCAGGGCGATGCTGCAGGTGCTGAGGTTGTTGATGAATACATCTCTTACCTCGCTACCGGTCTTGTTAACATCATTAACATTTTCCAGCCTAACGTTCTCTCTATCGGTGGCGGTATCTCCAACGAAGGTGATTCCCTTATCGAGCTTCTTCACGACAGAGTATTCGCTGAAACATATTCCAGAGACGGCACTCCTCAGTGCGAGCTTAAGATCGCAACTCTTAAGAATGATGCCGGTATCATCGGCGCTGCCGCTCTCGGTATGTAATTCGGTTATCTGAAAACACCTGCCCTTTCTTAGTTTTATAGTAGTTTGACAGAGGATACTCAGGAGGGACCTTTTAAGGAAAGGTCTCCTCCCGAACCCTCCCCCAAACCTCTTCGTAAAAGATCCCCGTCCCACCCCACTTTTGTGGGGATGGACGGGGATTTTATATTTAACAAACCAAGTTCGTTGGGAGCGGTAGGGGACGGCCTCGACGTCCCGTTAAATTACAAGTTATAATTGCAGAAAATTATAAGAAGAACCGTAGGGGCGAACTGTGTTCGCCCGCATCGATAACCGTATATATTTTATAAACGGGCGAACACAGTTCGCCCCTACGATTTATCAAAATATCGTTTGTAATCTAATTTACTTTTTAACGGGACGTCGAGGGCGCCGTCCCCTACCATTATTATAAATCAGCATCCAAATCTTCGATCTCTCTCAACTGCTCCTTACGCAATCGCTCCAACTCTCCATCGGGAATAGAAACATTGATACAACTCTCGCAAATGCCCATATTGTCCAAATATATTTCATCTAAAATGCATTTGTTTTCCGCCCAATATATGCAGTAATTGTTCTCACATATCATCAGAACTCACCTCCATAGACTATTACGTTATATAATGTATTAGTCTATATGTAAAGAGTAATAATAAGATATTATCTAACTTATAGATGAGTTATGGAGATATATCTTATGATAAAATTAAATGTTCTTAATTTATTGGAGAAAAACGGAAAAACAAAATATTGGCTCTACAAACAGCTTGGCATGAGCTATCAGAATTTCAACAAGATGGTTAACAACGAAACAAAGTCCATTCGCTATGAAAATATCGAAACTCTTTGTTTGCTATTTGATTGTACGCCTAATGAGCTTTTCACAATTACAGAAGATTAACAAAAAATAACACCTCGTTTCCGAGGTGTTATTTTTATTATTTGGAGATTTTACTGAGAAAAGCTTTAAGTCTGTCTGATTTAGGATTATTGATAAGCTCATCAGATGGGCCGCTTTCAGCAATAACACCATTATCCATAAAGATGATATTGTCTGAAACCTCGCGGGCAAAATCCATCTCGTGAGTTACGATAACCATTGTCATCTTCTCTTCTGCCAACTCGCGAATAACCTTAAGCACTTCGCCTGTCAATTCAGGGTCAAGAGCGGAGGTGGGCTCGTCGAAGAAAAGAATGGAGGGCTCAAGAGCCATAGCACGAACGATGGAAACTCGCTGCTGCTGACCGCCTGAAAGCTCGCAGGGATAATTCTCAAGCTTATCTGAAAGGCCCATTTTTGCGATCAGAGCTATCGCCTTGCGATCGATCTCAGCCAGAATTTCCTTTTTATGCTGCTTATAATCAGGGCGGCGCTTTGCCTGCTGCTTCATAGCAAGAGTTACGTTTTCAAGCACGTTATACTGGGGGAAAAGATTGAATGACTGAAAAACAAGACCTGTTTTCAGCTGATTCTTCATTTTCTCCTCAGCGGAAAGCTTTTTTGGAGAGCTGCTGTCAAAGATGGTGCTTCCATCAACCACGATGCTTCCGCAGTCAGCCGTTTCAAGCTGAGCAACGCAACGAAGCAAGGTTGTTTTACCGCTACCCGAGGAGCCGATAATGGACATAACCTGTCCCTGCTCCAATTCAAAATCGATACCTCTGAGAACCTCGGTCTTTCCGAAATTCTTGCAAAGGCCTTTAACTTCAAGAATAGCCATACTGCACCCCCTTATCTGTAATATGAGAATTTCTTCTCAAGCCAACCGAATACAAGAGTTAATATTCCGCAGAAAACAAGGAAATAAACTGCTGTGTAGAACAGAGGCCAGATAAGTCCTCGCGCTGTGTAGCGCTCTGCTGCCATAATGATCTCACTAAAGGCAATAACGCGGGCAAGGCTTGTGTCCTTAACAAGAGTTAAAAACTCATTTCCCATAGGAGGAACGATTCTCTTAACAACCTGCATCAGAACGACCTTAAAGAAGGTCTGAGTTTTTGTGAATCCAAGAACCTGACCTGCCTCATACTGACCATTTGGTATGCTTTCGATTCCGCCGCGATATATTTCGGAGAAATAGCAGGCGTAGTTAATAACGAAAGCGATAGTTGCCGCAAGCAATCTGTTTTTCATGGGAACGCCAAACACAAGTCCGGGAACGTAGAAAACAACAAAAAGCTGAAGCATAAGAGGTGTGCCGCGGATTATCCAAACGAACGTTTTGGTTATATATCTTATCGGCGCAAATTTCGACATGGAGCCGAATGTTATTATAAGACCTAAAGGCAGGGCAAAGACCAGAGTCAGCAGGAATAGCTGCAGATTCTGGCCCAGTCCCTCCAACAGGTCAAGAGTTATCTGTTGAAAAGTCATTTTATTCTGTTTCTTTAATTACTTAACGATGATCTGATCCTCAAGCTTGTACTTCTTTGCGATCTCTGCAAGCTTGCCGTTGTTGATGAGAGCGTTGATAGCATCGTTAACTGCTGCTGCCATATCGCTGCCCTGACGGAATGCGATACCGTATTCCTCTTCGTTGAATGCTTCTGTTTCAACAACAACGAGGTCAGCATAGTCTGTGCCTTCGCCGATCATACCGATGGAGCAAACGAAGTCAACAACACAGCCGTCAGCTGTTCCGCTCTTAACCTCTGTGAGAGCCTTTGCCTGTGTGTCAACAGCAACGTAGTTAGCCTTTGCAAAGAAATCAGCGCTTGTTGCAACGCTTTCACCTGCGGATTCCTTTTCAGCTACGATTGTAAGACCATCAGCATTCTTAACGCCTGCAGCCTTATCAGCCTTCATAACGAGAACCTGCTTGTTCTTCATATAAGCCTGAGAAATGGACATAGCTTCCTGTCTTTCAGGTGTGATTGTCATACCGTTCCAGATGCAGTCGATATTCTTGGATGCAAGCTCTGTTTCCTTAGCTGTCCAGCTGATTTCCTGGAACTTAGCCTGAACGCCAAGCTCTTCGCAAACAGCCTTAGCAAATTCTGTTTCAAAGCCTGTGAGGTCGCCGTTGTCGTCAATATAGTTCATAGGCTCAAAGTATGTAATTCCGATTATCATTTCGTCCTTGCCAACTATATAATCCTTATCGGAAACTGTTACGCTGTTGTCTCCTGCGTCTGTGTTGTCATCTGCCTTGCCGCAAGCACAAAGAGTGAAAACGAATGTGAGCGCAAGAAAAAGTGCAAGAAATTTTTTCATTGTTTTTTCTCCTGTAAAATATTTTAACGCTTTAGTGTGTTAATATAATATCACAAGAAAATACAAAAGTCAACCATATATTCAAATAAGGTTGACTTTTATTTTACACATTATTATATAGCGTTATATTTTCTGAGAATCTTTTCAGTTATCTCCGCTGCGATAGCAACATATTCATCGCAGGGACGTCGCTTATAATATTCCTCAGTTCTCTTTTCGGGAACGGGAATCGAAGCGCCCTCAAGTCCCAGCAGCTCGCGGCAGATATAGGAGCCGTTTTCCTCCTTGAACATAGCCGCTGCCTCCTGAATTATGGCATAATGCTTCATTTTAGCATCGTGATCGCAGGGATCATCTGAGCCAAGCATAGCACCAAGCACCATAAAGCAGCCTGAAACCGCACCGCAAACCTCGCGAAGACGACCCATTCCGCCTCCAAAGGAGGATGAAAGCTTCGTTGCCATCATCTCGTCCATTCCCATAACGTCTGCAAACGCCAGAACAACTGCCTGAGAGCAATTGTAGCCCGACTTAAATATTTCTCTCGCCTTTTCCTTATAGCTCATAACAATTCTCCTTATTAAATACAGCTTGTCCAAAAATTCAGAAACAAAAATATAATAATTTTTTGTAGGCGACGGAAGCTTTGGGAAAAGCGACCGAGACTACACCTTGCGGCTTTGCGAGTGTCAGAGCGTAGCGATTGGCGCGAAACGCGAGTGCACAAAGCCTCATCGTCGGAAAAACCGCAGGTTTTTCGACGGACTACGTTTTATATAAGATACTGATCGTTTATCACAAGGCGGAATCGAAGACCAAGCTTTTCAGCCGCCTTTTTGCAAAGCATCATTCTTCCGAGGAATATTTCAAAATAGTCCATAACACTGCTATACTGAGTGTCAATTTCAAGAATCAGCTTCACCTCAGTTTTTTCCTCGTTAATAACAAGACTGCTGGAGGAAACAGAATAGTTTACTCTGTCGTGAATATCAAAGGTTAAGGGATCGCGATTGCGAACTCTTGAGCGGCGAACGTCGCTCTTATCAGCAAGAATAAGCGCTGCCGAAATATTGTCAACGGGAGTTCCCGTTCCTTCGTCGTGATTCCCGATAGCACAAATGATGGTTGCTATCTCCTCAGGCTCCATACCGATATTGCTGAGAATACGGAAGGCAAGAACAGCTCCGCTCTGTGAATGTTCGCTGCGGTTTACAACGTTTCCGATATCGTGCATATATCCTGCAATTTTCGCAAGCTCTATCTCTCGGTCGGTTGCCCCCGTTTCACCCAGAATATATCCCGCCATTTCAGCCACCTTGCCAACGTGAGCAAAGCTATGCTCCGTATATCCAAGGGCTGAAAGCGCTTCATCCGCTTTTTTAATATAAACCTTGATGGCTTCGTTATGCTTTATTTCGTTGTACGTTACCATAAATACTTCCTTTTCGATATATTTACAGAAATATTATAACTTACACAAAAGAGCCTTGTCAAGTCATTGACAAGTTGGGGAAATTGTCATATAATATATGTATTATTTTGAAGGGACGCCCAAGATTACATGAAGAAAAAACCGGACAACAAAGCAGAAAAATGGATGATAGGAATTGCCATTGGTCTGCTTATTATCGCTTTTGCGGGAATTGTTTTTCTCGTTCTTGATTCAACAGGAGTTTTATCTCCGGCAGACGAGCCTGAGGAAACAACTGTTGGTGAAGAAACAACTACCCCTGTTGTAACTGCACTTCACGACGACGTAGAAACCTACGTAAACGACGACGGAACTCCTCATAGAGTTGTTTATTACAAGGACAACGTATATGACGGAAGCATCGATTACGTTTATCAAGGCGCATCTGTTTACGAAATACATTACGACGGACAGAACAATCTTCTCAAAAGCAGCAAGAAAACTGTCAACGAAATCGGAAACCTTGTTTATGAATCCTATTCCGACAGCGAGAAAAAGCTGAAGGAAATCGAATATACGTATTACGACGATATGGAATCCATCTGGAAAAAGCTCACCACCGATCACACAGGCGAGGTTGATATAACAACCAAGGAGCTCTTCTCAGAGGACGGACTTTTAACAGACAAGTACGTTTATGAGGATTCAAAAGAGGTTAGCCACGTAGTTTATACGTACGACGAAAACGGAGAAATCAAAAGCGAAGAGGAGATTGCAAAATGAAAAAGCTTTTAGCACTTATTATGGTCCTTGCTATGCTGCTTTGCTCTTGCAACGGCAACAACAATAATAGCAACGACACAACAAACGATACAACCATCACAGACGGATACGTTCATCAGTACGACGAAAACGGTAAAATCACAGGATCCGTTCTGTACGAAAACGGCGTTGAAGTTAGTCAGCTTGAATACACATACGACGATGCAGGAAATCTTATCCTTCTGAAAACTATTGCTGACGGCGAGCTGGTTCAGACTATTACTCACGAATACGAGGAAAACGTTCTTGTAAGCACAACAAAGGAATTCACCGACGTTGAAGACGGAGTTCTCTGCAAGGAATACAGCAAGCTTGACGCTGAGGGCAAGGCATTCTTCACAACCTATTACGAGGATGGCGAACGCGTTGGCTGCGAAAGCTACACCTACAACGACGACGATGACCTTATCAGAAAGGACAATGTTGACGAAGACGGCGAGGTTATTTCCTCCGAGGTTTACACCTATAATCAGGTTAATCAGATCATCAGAACAGATTGCTACGAGTTTGGTCTTCTCGTGTTCTACTATGAATACGAATACGATTCAATGGGCGATATGAGCAAGGCTACTATGTATGAGCCCGACGGAACCATGATCGGAGAAATCAATTAAAAAGCAAAACAAAAGAGCTATTTCCGAAGAAATAGCTCTTTTTTATTTGCCATTAAAACTTAACAACGCAGTTGTTCTTAGCAGATTCGAATGCCGCCATGATAACCTTCATAACAACCTTCATCTGCTCGTGTGTTACAAGCTGAGTTTCCTTGCCGTCGATTGCAGCGCAGAAATTGCGATAGTAGTTATGAACGTCTGTGATCTCATAGTCAACGTGGCTACGATCGATCGCTCTCTCACCTCTGGGAGCCATAGTCTTTGTGAAGCCTGCAGCCGCCTTAACGGGAAGAATGTTATCGTGATCGCCCCAGTCTGTGCAGCGAACCATATCAAGACCGCCAAACCATGTCTGAGCAAGGATTGTGCCTGTTCTGCCGCGAACGTACATAAGAGGAAGGGGAATGAAGTTGTAAGTGCAGATCTCAACTCTGAGAACGATGCCGCTCTTGAGATAGATATCAACGTAGCATCCGTCGTCAACCTCAACGCCTGTGAGCTTATCGAAATGAGCATACACGCGGTCAACGTCATATCCGCAAAGCCAGAGCTGCTGGTCGATCATATGAACGCCCCAGTCGTAAAGCATACCGCCGCCCTGCGCTTCATACTTTCTCCAGTCGCCGGGGATACCGTGGTCGCTCTGAACTCTGGATTCAATAGAAATAAGATCGCCGATCTTGCCCTCTTCAACAAGGTGCTTAACTGTTACGTAATAGTCGTCGAAGCGGCGGTTCTGATGAACGGAGAATGTTCTGCCGTTTTCTTCAGCACACGCGATCATTCTGTCGAGAGATTCGCAAGAGAGAGTTACGGGCTTTTCGCAGATAACGTGCTTGCCTGCCTTGAATGCATCGCAAGCGATCTCCTCGTGAACGTCATTGGGAGTTGCGATAACAACGATATCAATTGCAGGATCAGCCAGAAGAGCCTCTCTGCTTTCGTATGTGCGAACGCCGAATTCAACAGCCTGATCCATCTTCTCAGGATCGATATCATAGATACCTGCAAGCTCAACAACGTCGCTTTCGTTGAACTTAAGACCGCAGAACTTCTGCTCGCCTGTGATGCTTCCTGCATGCCACTTGCCCATGCCGCCGAAGCCGATAATACCAACTTTTTTCTTCATAATAATCTCCAATCCTTACTTAGCTTCTGGGAAAGCTATTTCTCAGATATTTCTTGTCATAACGATAGCAATTATACTATATAAGTAAATTATAATATTTGAGGCGTGTTTGTCAAGGAGTTGAAGAAAATTTCATTGATTTTCTTTCAATAATAGCCTTAGCTTTCTCCAGTGGGAGAAGGTGGCTGAGCGCAAGCGAAGTCGGATGAGGTGCCAAAAGCCTTCTCCTCGAGGAGAAGGTGTCATCGGAGATGACGGATGAGGTGTTGAAAAATGTTATTATGGAAGAATACAGGGGAATTTTCGCTCTCTGCGGAGAGCGACCAAGGGGAGCCCCCTTGGAATCCCAAAACTTAGTAGGACTTTCGCTCGTTGCGACGAGCGAATCAGGGCTCTGCCCTTATAACCCGCGACCTTTTTCAGAAAAGGTCGATAAAACTCACCTACTACGTACTGTTATAAATTATCATTTGTCGGCTCAAACACCAATTGGATAACAAAGGCGCAATTTGAGCACACCTTTTCTTATACAAAAGAAAATCCCGCAGTTTCCTGCGGGATTTTGTTTATTAAGTGTTTTTAATTAGTTAGCAGCTGTAACGATAGCGTCGAACTTCTCGGGAATGAGAGAAGCGCCGCCGATGAGGCCGCCGTCAACGTGATACTTAGCAAGAAGCTCAGCAGCGTTAGCGTCGTTCATAGAACCGCCGTACTGAATTGTTGTTGCTTCTGCAACCTCATCGCCGTAAAGCTTAGCAAGTGTTGCACGGATAACACCGCATGTTTCGTCAGCCTGCTCAGGTGTTGCTGTGAGGCCTGTACCGATAGCCCAAACGGGTTCGTATGCGATGATAACGTTCTTCATATCCTCAGCGGAAATGCCTGCAAGGTCGAGCTTTGTCTGCATGGAAACAACCTCGTCTGTGATACCAGCGAGTCTCTCTTCCTTAACTTCGCCAAGGCAGAGAAGAACCTTAAGGCCTGCTGCAAGAGCTGCCTTTGTTCTCTTGTTTACTGTTTCGTCTGTTTCACCGAAGTACTGTCTTCTCTCGGAGTGGCCGATTACAACGTACTCAACGCCGCACTCTGTAAGCATAGCTGCGGAAATTTCGCCTGTGAACGCGCCCTTAGCCTCGAAGTGAACGTTCTGAGCACCGATCTTAACGTTTGTGCCCTTAGCTGCTTCAACTGCAGCTGCGATATCAACGAAGGGAACGCAGAGAACGATCTCGCATCCATCCTTGCCTGCTCCGAGCTCAGCTGTCTTCTTAACTGCAGCTGCTGCCTCGGAGGGAGTCATATTCATTTTCCAGTTACCGGCAATAATTGCCTTACGTGTAGCCTTATTCATTTCAATACACCTCTTATATGTTTTTTTGGTTGAAAAGCGGCGGTCTCCCGCCGCTTTTGATTTGTTTTTTAATTATTTGTCCATAAGAGCAGCTATACCGGGAAGCTCCTTGCCTTCAAGGAACTCGAGGGATGCGCCGCCGCCTGTGGAGATGTGGCTCATTCTGTCGCTGTAGCCGAGCTTTGTAACTGCTGCAACGGAGTCGCCACCACCAACGATGGAGATAGCACCGGATTCAGCAACTGCCTTAGCTACGGAGATTGTACCGGAAGCAAAGTTGTCCCACTCAGAAACGCCCATAGGACCGTTCCAGATAACTGTGCCGGCACCCTCAAGAGCCTTAGCGAAGAGCTCCTGTGTCTTAGGACCGATATCGAGACCCATCCAACCTTCAGGAATCTTGCAGCTTTCAACAACCTGAGATTCTGTGTTTTCGTCAAACTCAAGACCTACCTTGTTGTCAACAGGGATAAGGAAGTTAACGCCCTTAGCCTTTGCATCTGCCATCATCTTGCCTGCGTTTTCAACCTGGTCAGCCTCGAGAAGAGATGTACCAATGCTGTAGTCAAGGCTCTTCATGAATGTGTATGCCATACCGCCACCGATGATAAGTGTGTCGCACTTGTCGATGAGGTTTGTGATAACGCCGATCTTATCGGAAACCTTTGCACCGCCGAGGATAGCAACAAGGGGTCTCTTAGGATTAGCAAGAGCGCCACCCATGAAGTTGATTTCCTTCTCGATGAGGTAACCGCAAACTGCGGGAAGGTAGGAAGCAACACCTGTTGTGGAGCAGTGAGCTCTGTGTGCTGTACCAAATGCATCGTTTACGAATACTTCTGCAAGGGAAGCGAGTTCCTTTGTGAAGTTTTCTTCGTTCTTTGTTTCTTCTTTTCTGTAACGAACGTTTTCAAGAAGCATAACGTCGCCAGCTTCAAGAGCTGCAGCCATAGCGCGAGCATTTTCGCCTACAACCTCAGGATCCTCAGCGAGCTTAACCTCTTTGCCGAGATACTCGGAAAGACGAGCAGCTACGGGAGCAAGGCTGAATTCAGGCTTGTATTCGCCCTTGGGTCTGCCAAGGTGAGAGCAAAGAATAACCTTTGCGCCCTTTTCCATAAGATATTTGATTGTGGGAAGCGCTGCAACGATTCTCTTATCGTTTGTGATAACGCCTTCCTTGAGGGGAACGTTAAAGTCGCAACGTACGAGGACTTTTTTGCCGGCAACTTCAATGTCTTCAACGGATTTCTTGTTGTAGTTCATTGTAAAAACCCTTTCTTTTATATAACTTGCCGACTAATACCGCCGACATAATCTTTCATATTAGTTATAACACAATATCCTTTTATTTACAACAGTTTTTTGAAAAAATCAGTACATTTTTATATGCACAAACTATACAATTCAGTTGATTTCAACGAAAAAGGGTGATATAATGAAGTAAAGATTATAGTTAGGAGGGTTTAGTCCCATGGAAAATAAAGTTTTAGTTGAAACAAGTGCTCGCCACGTACATCTTTCTGCTGAGCACATCGCTGTCCTCTTCGGCGAGGGCGCAACACTCACACATAAAAAGGACCTCAGCCAGCCCGGTCAGTTCGCTTGCGAAGAAAGAGTTACTGTTGTTGGCCCTAAGAAGTCTATTCCCAACGTTATCATTCTCGGACCCGCAAGACCTGCAAGCCAGGTTGAGGTTTCTCTCACAGATGCTCGTACACTTGGCGTAGCTGCTCCCGTTCGCGAAAGCGGCGACGTTGCAGGAAGCGGCGCATGCAAGCTTGTTGGCCCCTGCGGCGAAGTTGAGCTTTCCGAGGGCGTTATCGTTGCAAAGCGCCACATCCACCTCACACCTGCTGACGCTGAAGGCTTCGGCGTTGAGGACAAGCAGATCGTTAGCGTTAAGATCGAAAACGACACAAGAAGCACAATCTTTGGCGACGTTGTTGTTCGTGTTAACCCCAACTTCGCTGCTGCTATGCATATCGACACAGATGAATCCAATGCAGCTTGCGCATTCGGCGCTTGCTACGGCGAGATCATTAAGTAATTTAATTGCATACATAAAAAGCTCCTCTTTTGAGGAGCTTTTTTGATCCTGTCGAAAAACCTACGGTTTTTCCGACAATATGGCTTTGTATACTCGCGTCTCGCGCCAATCGCTGCGCTCTGACACTCGCAAAGCCGTAAGGTGTAGGCTCGGTCGCTTTTCCCAAAGCTTCCGTCGCCTACGAAATTTTATTATAAACGCTTTAATTATACTTTGCCAACAAACTGAAAGTAGGGCGGGAGCAAGCCCCCGCCCTACAAGTTAAAGAATGTAAACCCCAAAGGCTATTTTCAAATAATATTGTTAAAACAAATTTTATATGATAAAATAAGATCAAACCACTACGAAGGGGCAATAATATGTTCACTTACAAAAAAGGCATATGGCAATCAGACGTTTTGAATACCTGCGGCGTTTCCCACGGCTTTTCCACAAGACTTGGGGGGAAAAGCACACTTTCCCACACAGCCTCAATGAATACGGGCTTTTTCCGCGGGGACGACGATGCCTTGGTGAACGAAAATATCAGAATCCTCTGCAATCTTGCAGGCGTAAGCGACAACGTTGTCTGCACTCCTCAGATCCATTCCGATATCGTACGCTACGTAACAGACGAAAACGTGGGCGAGGGCAGCGTTCGCGACGTTCCCTTTGAGTGCGACGGATTTGTTACGGACAAATCGGGCGTTTCCCTTCTTGTGCGCGTGGCAGACTGCACGCCAATTCTTATGTGCGGCACAAAAAACGACGGATCCCCCGTTATCGCTGCAGTTCATGCAGGATGGAAGGGCACCGTTGCCGACATCAGCCTTCGCGCAATCGAAAAAATGAGAGAGCTTGGAGCAAATGATATTAAAGCCGCTATCGGCGCTTGTATTCACAAATGCTGCTTTCAGGTTGGAGACGATTTTGTTGAGGCAGTTAAAAATGCAAAGGGCTCGGATTTTGCTGATTCACATATAGAAAAGCGAGACGGCTCCTACTACGCCGACCTGCCGAAAATGAACGAAACCATCCTCAGATCAGTCGGCATAGAAAAAATCGACGTTATACCCGAATGTACTCGCTGCAAGCCATATCTTTATCATTCCCATCGCGCAACAGGCGGCAAAAGAGGCACAATGGGCGCAGTTATCGGAATAAATTAAGTTATTAATTACTTGGGAGGACTTTTTAAGGAAAGAGCCCTCCCAAACCTTTTCAAAAAACATTTTCGCCGTTCTTCTCAATATACTCTTTCTTCTCCTCAAGGGAGAGGGAGTCAAAGAACCTCATTTCAGTCTCATTTTCAGAAAGCCACTTGGCAAGAGCCTCGGGCATTTTTATTTTACCTTCCATCTAAAGCTCCGTTCTTTCTTTTGTGATAAAAGTATGCCCACAAAAAGCTCTTGACATCACGTTTTTCAGGTGGTAATATAGTAGCGTAGCTACAAAAATTCAATACGGGGGTGCTGCAAACGCGGCTGAGACGGATTTTTCCGAACCCTTCAAACCTGTACGGGTAATTCCGGCGTAGGGAGCATTGTCTTAGCATAATTGTATTTATATGCTTATTTTCCGCACCCTGCTTTTCGGCAGGGTGCTTTTTTGCTCTTTACTTCAAAAAGAAAGGAGTATTTTTTATGAAAAACAAAAATTTAGCGCTAAAGCTGACAGAAAGCGCAATGATGATCTCACTTGCAACCATCCTCAGCTTCTTCAAGCTTGCATCGTTACCATACGGCGGAAGCATCACCATCGCTTCCCTGTTACCCATTATTATTATCGCAGTCAGATACGGCATCCCATGGGGAATATTTACAGGAATCGTCCACGGAAGCCTTCAGCTTCTGCTGGACCCCTCAGCTCTCAGCTATTTTTCAAACGGCCTGAGCGTTGCGGCTGTTATTGTTCTTGATTATATTCTGGCCTTTGGCCTTGTGGGTCTGTCAGGCGTGGCAAGCAAAATAAAAAGACCCACCATTTCTCTTGCCACAGGGGCAATTCTGGCAGGTCTTGCAAGATATCTTTGCCACGTTGTCTCAGGCTTCACCGTCTGGGCAGGCTTTTCGATTCCCACAGCAGCAGCTCTCTCTTATTCATTCGTATACAATGCAACGTATATGCTCCCCGAGGTGCTGGTTCTCGTTTGTGCCGCATATTTCGTTTCGGCTTCCGTCGATTTCCGCGCACAGCGTCTTTCACCCGCAAGAAAGGACGACAGAAAGCTTTCCGTTTGGAGAATTTGCGCGGTTGGTGCTTTTGTTGCAGCTCTTATCTACGATATTGTGGCCGTTTTCTCAAATCTCCAAAATGGTGAAACGGGAGAATTCGATATAACGGGCATCGCACAGGTAAACTGGCTTCTCGTTGTGATCGTTTCTGCGGTTTGCTTTGCCACTTCCGCCGTCCTTGTTGCAGTGGAAAGAAAAAAGAACATATGAATTTAACAAAAAAAGATCCTTGATTGTTTCAAGGATCTTTTTTGTTATATCAATTTTTACATTCCGCCAGCCTGCGAACAAATTCTGTTATTTCGTTTCCGATTCGCGTCAATTCCTCTAAGAATTCCTTCGTGGTCATACGAAAAATACCTGAATGTACCGCAGAAAATTGCAGAAGTCTATCGTCAGTTACTATTCGTATGCTGTAATCGGGTCCAAGCTCATACATCAGCTTTTCAATATACGAATCGGCTGTCTGGTCCGCCTTGGTGAACACCACCTTGTAGCCATCGTGAATAAATTCCGTTCCCTTATTGTCATCAACAAGATAAGCATCAAAAACAAGCACCAGCTCAACTCTCGTATAAGCAACGTAGCTGCTGAGCAGATTCATCAGATCATCACGGGCTTTTTCAAGGCTGTATTCTGCAGTTTTCTTCAGATTCTCGTCAGAATATATAAGGTTATAACCATCGATTATCACCATATTTCTATGGGAATTTATTATTTTTGTCTTGCGGGGCTTTTCCTTTCCGTTCACGGACACCACCTTGGGCTCACTGTATCGCTTACGTCTGATGGGGCCGTAGGTTCGGAGCATTATCGCTTCAAGCACATCATCGCTTATACTGTATTTACGCGCCAATGTTGATACCTTTGGAATTATTATTTCGCCTTCGGGCGTATCCTTTATATCCACCTCAAGATGCTTATAGCTGTCAACCTCGCTCCAATGCACAGTGAAGCCTGCGCCGTGTGCGCAAAACACCGAATGAGGAGGGTTGTCCAAATCTCCCTCGGGGTCGTAGGCATAATCCGCCACAACCTCCTCCTGATTATGACAAGGCTCATATCCGGCTGACGTGCAGAACAGTCTGCCCTCTCCGCGCGTGTATGAAACCACCTCTCGCGGATAATCGTGAATAGTTGCAACAGGAGCGCTTCCGCATATAACGGTATTTTCCGCATCGGAATTTTCAAGCTCAAAATCAGCAGCTCTGGCTTGCAGATCAGCCATAGCTCTGCCAACGCAGGAGCTTGGCACCTCAAGTCTGAAATTATAATACGGCTCGAGAAGCGTGCATCCCGATTTCATAAGCCCGTGTCTCACCGCTCTGTAAGTTGCCTCGCGGAAATCGCCGCCCTCCGTGTGCTTAAGATGTGCTTTGCCCGCTACAAGAGTAATCTTCGTAACAGTCAGCAGCGCACCTGTAAGTGTGCCGCGGTGGTCTTTTTCGTAAAGATGGGTCAGTATCAGCCTTTGCCAGTTAAGTGCCAGCATATTTTCAGGCAGATTTGTGTCGAATATAAGTCCCGTGCCCTTAGGCTGAGGCTCAATTAGCAGCTGCACCTCCGCATAATGCCGCAGCGGCTCAAAATGACCAACGCCAACAGCTCGTTCACTTGCCTTTTCCTTATACAATATTCTCCCCGCACCAAGTGTGCAATCAACAGAAAAACGATCGTAAATAAGCCTTTTTATAAGCTCGGTCTGAACCTCTCCCATAAGTCGTACTTCTATTTGCGAAAGCTCCTCGTTCCACATAAGATGAAGCGACGGCTCTTCCTCCTCAAGCTCCTTAAGCTTGGGGAAAATAAGGCGCGCATCACATTCGGGAGGAAGATGAATAGCATAGGACAGCACAGGCTCAAGCAAGGGCTTTGCAGCATCCTGCTCAAGTCCCAATCCCTGACCAACGTAAGAAGACGAAAGCCCTATAACCGCACATATCTCACCGGACAAAGCCGTGTCAACCTGCTCAAACTTATCGCCTGAGTAAAGCCTTATCTGGCTGACCTTTTCCGTTATGCGAACACCATTCTCAGAAAGATAGCATATTTCGTCGCGGGCAGAGAGCGCACCCCCTGTTATCTTCATATAAGTCAGTCTGGTTGCCCCGACGCGAGAGATCTTATAAACCCTTGCGCCAAAAGCTTTGTTGTCGTAAACGGGCGAGCGCGCGTATCTGTCCAGAATTTCAAGCAGAAAATCAATTCCCTGCATACGCAAAGCCGAGCCGAACAAGCAGGGGAAAAGCTTTCGTTGGCTGATAAGATATGCCACGTCCTCGTCGTCAATACCCTTTCCCGCAAGATAGCTGTCCATAAAATCCTCATGAACAAAGGCTAATTTTCCTTCCAGCTCATCACGCGCCTCTGCTTCAAGAAAGCCAACACACGAAGATGAAAGAACGCTTGCAAGCTCCTTTTCCATTTCTTCCTTCAGCTTTATGGAAATATCGCACTTGTTGACGAAAATAAAGGTTGGCACTTCGTAATGCTCAAGCAGCTGCCAAAGAGTTCTGGTGTGGTTTTGCACACCGTCGGTGGCGCTGATAACAAGAACTGCATAGTCAAGAAGAGAAAGGGTGCGCTCTGTTTCAGCAGAAAAATCTACGTGTCCGGGAGTATCAAGGAGGATGAAATCACAATTTTCGCTTGCAAAACGAGCTTGCTTTGAAAAAATCGTGATACCGCGCTCGCGTTCAATAATATTCGTGTCAAGATAGGTGTTTTTATGATCCACTCGACCCAAGGTTCTAATTCTGCCCGAGGCATATAACAGCGCCTCGCTGAGAGTGGTTTTACCCGCATCAACGTGGGCAAGAATGCCTATGGTTATCTTCTTTTTCAAGGCAATTCCTCCTTTCAATGATTTTTAATCATTATATCGCATTTCATTTGCTTTTTCAATATTTCGCTGCCTGATTATCAGCATCATAAAAAGCACCTCAAAAGTGAATCACTTTCTGAGGTGCTTTTTCAAATGCAATAGCTTTTATTTACATATTCTTAAGCAGCTCAACGATAAAGTTGTAGCAGCGCTCAGCGGAAGCAAGATTAAGCTTTTCAGCAGGGGTGTGAACGTCGCTCATATCAGGACCGATGGATGCCGCATCAAGACCGGGCATCTTCGAAATAAGAACGCCACATTCAAGACCTGCATGGATTCTCTGAACCTTCATCTCCTCGCCTGTCAGCTCCTTCCAAACCTCGCACATCTTGTCGCGAAGAGGCGAGGTGGGAGTTTTATCCCAGCCGGGATATTTGCCGACGATTTCAACCTTTGCTCCACACTGACGTGAAATAAGAGCCGCCTTTTCGCTGAGGCGATCGCGATAGCTATCGTCATATGCGCGGAAGGAAAGCGTTACGTGAACCTGATCGTCTGTTGTTCTCACAACACCGAAGTTGTCGGAAATCGTGGGAGGGAGACCGGGCTCGTCGGGGCAACGGTCAAGAACGCCGTTGGGCACACCGTTGAAGTAGTCGATTATAGTATTTGTAAATTTCTGAGAGAACACCATAGCGCCGTCATCGGAGATCTTTTCAAAGGAAACCTTTCCGTCAGGTGAACCTGCAATAATTCCGGGAGCAACAAGATCAATGGAGCTGCGAAGCTGCTCATAGTTGCCGCCGCAAATTGTGATCGTGCAGTTTCTGGGAATAGCGTTGTCCTTTTCACCGCCTTCAATAGAAACAAGACGATAGGAGGGAACCTCTTCAGCCAGCTTCATAGCGTGAGTTGCAGCGATAATAGCATTAACTCGAACCTCAACGAAGTTGTCGATGTTAACTCCGCTGTGTCCGCCCTTGAGTCCTGAAACAGAGAGACGGTATACGGGCCCGCAAACGTAATCCTTTTCGCCACCGTCAAAATCAATATTCATTCTCAGTCCGCCGCAGCAGCCCGCCGTGATGATGCCCTCTTCCTCGGAGTCCATATTGATAAGATATTTAGCCTTGCAATCCGAAAGATCGATAGCATCCGCGCCGAAAAGTCCTGTTTCCTCGTCGGAGGTGAAAACACATTCAATGGCAGGGTGCGCAAGCGTCTTGTCTGCAAGAACAGCAAGCATATATGCAACGGCAATTCCGTTGTCAGCACCGAGAGTAGTTCCGTTTGCGCGGAGATATTCCCCGTCGTTTATAACTTCAACACCATCTGAGAAGTCGCAGTCAATTCCGTCGTCGCAGCAGCAAACCATATCTGTGTGGCCCTGAAGCATAACGGCATCGTGATTTTCAAAGCCTGCAGTTGCATCCTTAAAAATGATAACGTTGTCCATATTATCGCGAACGTGGCGAAGGCCCTGTGCTTTTGCAAAATCGCAAAGATAATCAGCAATCTTGGAGCAGGCGCCTGAGGGACGGGAAATTTTTGAGATTTCGTAGAAATATTCTAAGTAGTTCATAAAAATAACCTTCCTTTGAACTATATAACACATTGATTAAAATAATTGTAGCATAAAAGAAGCACAATGTCAAAGGATGAATTTTCTTCTTAGGCTTGACAATAATAATTTTGTTTGATATAATACGAGATGCGCTGATATAGCTCAGCTGGCAGAGCACGTCATTGGTAATGACGAGGTCATGGGTTCAAATCCCACTATCAGCTCCAAACAAAGAAGCACCCACAAGGGTGCTTTTTGGTTTGAACTGATAATTGTACGGGATTTGAAAGGGCGGTCGCATGCCGTAGGCGCGACAAAAACAACTAAGTGTTGTTTTTAGCCCGTTGCGCTAGTCTTTCCACGAGGCTAAGGTTGCGCTAACCCACAAGAACGCGAAAAGCTTTTTCGCTCCTGCGTGAGCAGGCTCAGCTCCAAACAAAGAAGCACCCACAAGGGTGCTTTTTTGTTTGAACTGATAATTGTACGGGATTTGAAAGGGCGGTCGCATCGCGTAGCGGCGACTATGCCTTCTCCCCCTTGGTGAAGATGTCGGCGGAGCCGACGGATGAGGCGTATTAAGCCTTCTCCAGTGGGAGAAGGTGGCTCCGTAGGAGACGGATGAGGTGTTAAAATTAATCTTTATGGAAGAACACAGGGGGAATTTCGCTCTCTGCGGAGAGCGACCAAGGGGCCTCCCCTTGGAATCCCAAAACTTAGTAGGTTTTTCGCTCGTTGCGACGAGCAAATCATAGCTCTGCCCTTATAACCCGCGACCTTTTTCGAAAAAGGTCGATAAAACCCGCCGACTACGTGCTGCTATAATTTATCATTTAATATCTGACCGTTATCTCCCCTGTGGAAAGGGTTTTGATCACGCCATTTTCATTTATAACAAGTCCGCCGTTGTTGTCAATATCAACCGCGCGGGCTTTTTTCGTTACATCCTTTTCCGTATAGCTTATTTCACGCCCCGTAACAAGAGATCGTCTTCTATATTCCGCCATCCATTCTCTTTTCTCAATATTTTCTGCATAGGAAAGAATCCTTTTCACAATATCAACCGCCAGGGCGTTTCTGTCCACTTTTCCAACGCTTCCCGCTCTGTCCTTGATCTCATCGGGAAACACCTTAGTTGTGCAATTGATTCCGATTCCCACAACAATAACGTTTTCTTCACCACAGCTGACAGCCTCAGCAAGAATTCCGCAAACCTTTCTGCCATCAACGTAAATATCATTGACCCATTTTATTCCGCTATCAATATGGCAAAGCTCCTGAAGGCTGAGGCTTACGGCAACGGCAGCCGCGCTTGTTATTGTAACCGCATCCGACAGCTCGCCCCTTACCTTATATGCAAGGCTCATATAAAGCCCTGCCCCCTCGGGAGAATAAAAGCTTCTTCCAAGCCTTCCTCTGCCTGCGCTCTGCCCCTCTGCCAAAACAAGCACGGGAAGCACTCCGCCATGGGTAGCCCTTCTTTTAGCCTCGCTGTTTGTTGAATCTATTTCTTCAAAAACAAAAGTCTCAACACCGCAAAGCCCTTTTTCTATTTTTTCCTTACTGAGCATCATTTACAATCCTATCAAAAATTTCAGCACAATGGCTATGACAACGAAGAAAGCTATCAAAATTTCCTGCCTTTTTGTCGTTCCAGGTGCTCTCCGCTATTGCAGGCAGACGGTCAAGAAGCGCGTCAAACTCAATCTTGAGGCCGTTTTCAAGCTTTCCGAGAAAATCACCCCAGGCGTTAAGCTGTCCGCCCATTATCTTTTCGCGACCTTCAAATTTGAAATATCCGTTATAATAAGGAGAATCGGGATGAACGGCTGAAAACGTTCCAACGTCCCAATCATAACACTCGCGCTTATCCCAATGGTACGTGGGAACAACAACGTAAGTGGGTCTCCATGAGCAGTTTATAATATCAAATCCGTTTTTCATAAGAGACGTGGGCGTTTGATAAAAATTCTCAAACACCATAACCGTTATATCCCTTGTGAGATATTCGTTCACTTCCTTGGTAAAGCCCTCCCAAACAAGAGGCTTTCTTCCGTTTTCAACTATGGTGCTCGCCATTTCATTGACAAAATGCGCGAAAAATCTCTCAACAACGTGCCAATCGGGCCAGAAATACGGCGCAACCTCTTCTTTTTTTATGCCAAGCTCACGTCCGTATTCGATGCAACGAGGACAGGTGTGCCACTGCATAATATCAGATTCGTCAGCACCTATATGGATATACTCAGAATGAGGAAACATTTTGCACACCTCGGCATATAGTTCCTTCATTTTCTCTACGTTTTCAGGATGGAAGCAAATGATGGAATTTTCCTCGGTGCCCCCAAGCTGAGGATATGCACGAATTATCGCCTTTGAATGACCGGGAAGGTCAATTTCAGGCACTATCTGAACTCCTCGCTTCTCTGCATAGGAAACAAGATCGGCTATTTCATCCTCAGTATAGTGATTTTCCTCACTTGTAAGCATAGGAAGAACCTTTGAGGGAAGCGTGTACGCCTCGTTGTCTGTGAAATGCAAATGGAAATATTTTATTTTATAAAACCAGCAGGCATCAATATATTTTTTAAGCAGCGGCAGAGGATGCGCGTTTCTCGCGCAGTCTATCATCAAGCCGCGATAGTCATTGTCCGCTTTATCGTATATTTCGCAAAAAGGAAGAAAGATCTTATTCTCTCGTTTCTCAATTATCTGAAGAAGCGTTGCAAGAGCATATCCTGCCCCCTCGGATGCACCCGCTTTAATTATAATTCCCTCTTTTCCTGCGCAAATAGTATATTCTCCATCGGAAAGAGATTCGTCAAGACAAACCTTTATGCTTTCCCCCTCTCCGAATTCAATGTTATATGCTTTTTTCGCATAAGCCTTGAAAACTCGGATAGATGATTCAAAATCTCCGCTTATATCAGGAGAATAGCTATATTCAACTCCCTCATTTTCAGAAAAGCTCTTTGGCTGAGGTATCATTTTTTCAAAAAAGCTCATATAATTCTCCTTTTTGCCGCCCTCGATCGTTTTTATAATTTTATCATAGGCAAAAATATATGTCAATGAACTGCACCTCTTGATTGTGCCTCATTTTTGTGTTAGAATGGCTATTATGAAAAATTATTTGACAAATGAACAGTTCAGAGTCGGTTGCCGATGCAGACGCCTTCTCTGGCTGCAGGAAAAAGAAAATACACATCACGCAGAAGCTTGTCCCGAGCTTTCCTTCCTTGCCGAAAGATATATAAAGGGCAGAAAAACAACGGCGGGAAACGATCTTCATGGTCGCGCAAAGGAAACCTTGCGGCTTCTCGCAAGCGGCGCCACTGTTATAAAGCGCCCCGCCTTTGCTCTCGGAGACGCCGTTATCACGGCAGACCTCCTTGCTCTGAAAAACGACAAGACCGTTATTTATTTCGCCCATCCCGCTCTTAATCCCCGCAGAGCCTTTGTGCGCGAGGCAGGGCTTATTATGGCTGCGGCTGAAAAAAACGGGCTTGAAAATATAAGAATATTCCTTCTTTTGCCAAGAAAAGAATTTATAAAGCAGGGAGAAATAAATCCCCGAGAGTTTTTCGCCTCCTTTGATATGACGGAGGACGCCCGCGCCCTGAAGGAAAAATCCTATATTTTCTCTCGCGTGCTGGGAGAAACTATTGCATCAGATGCTGAGCCCGAGGTTGATCTCCACAAAAACTGCTTTAATCCCGACAGCTGCAAATATTTCGAGCATTGTACCAAGAATATGCCATATCCCAACGTTTTCAAGGTTGCAAGGCTCAATATCAACACAAAGCTCCAGCTTTACAGCGAAGGAAAGATTTCATATCAGGATCTAAAAAACGAGCCAAGGCTGACGGAAAATCAGAAAAAGCAGATCAAAATGTCTATGGAAAACTCAGCCCCTCAGGTTAAGAAAAAGGAGCTTTCAGAATTTATCGACTCTCTTTGGTATCCCCTTTGCTTCCTTGATTTTGAATCCTGGCAGCCTCCGGTTCCCCCAAGCGACGGTATGCATCCCTTTGAGCAGGTGGCTTTTCAGTATTCACTCCACGTAATCGAGCGCGAAGGCGCGCCTGTTATCCACCGCGAATTTCTTGCAAACGGCGAGGCAGACCCAAGAGAAGCACTTGCCCGTCAGCTTGTTCTTGATATTCCCGAGGGCGCTTGCGTTCTTGCTTACAACAAGCAGTTTGAAACAATGGTCGTAAGCGGACTTGCAGCAAAATACGAGGATATAAGAGAGCCTCTTGAAAAAATAAGAGACAATATCTGCGATCTTATGGTTCCATTCCAGAAAAAGCTATATTACGATGGCAAAATGGAAGGCTCATTTTCAATCAAAGCAGTTCTTCCTGCCCTCTATCCAAACGATCCCGAGCTTTCATATGACAGCTTATCAGAGATACACAACGGAAGTCAGGCTATGCTTTCCTATTCAACTCTTAAGGACGAATCTCCCGAAAGAGCAGAGGAAATCCGCCGTTGCCTCCTAAAATATTGCGAGCTTGACACGCTCGGTATGGTTAAGATCGTTGAAAAGCTGAGGGAAGCAGTTAAATAAACATAAAAAAACGAAGGTTTTCACCTTCGTTTTTTTGTTTTACAGTAATTTTTCGTTATAATGTGCTCTTTCGCCGCCGATAAACTTGGCGCGTGTGCGAGCCGCATTGAGAGCCGCCTCGCCGATCCTGTTGTTTTTAAGACGAAGAGGCACTGCAACCTTCTTGAGATGCATACCGATAAGCGTCATCCCGATATCAATGCCTGCATCGGCCTTGATCTCCTCAAGCGCAACGGGATCCTTCATAAACTTATAAGCCGCTGTTGCAAAGGAGCCGCCTGCCTTGGGGAAGGGCACAACGTTCACTTCATCTGCTCCCTTTGAAGCCGCTCTTTCTATAATGATTGCACGGTTAAGATGCTCACAGCACTGCGCTGCGATATAGATTCCCGCCGCGTCAAACACCTGAGCCAGTCCGAGATATATAGCCTCTGCCGCCTCGGGCACGGATGCGCTGCCTATCATTGAGCCGCAAACCTCGCTTGTGGAGCAGCCTACAACAACTGTCATTCCTGCTTTAAGTCCTGCCGCAGAAATAAGCTCCTCTGCTACCGCCGCAGCTTCATTTTTTATCTTTGAATACATTATTTTCACTTCCTTTGGCTCTATTCTATCACCAAAAATCACTTATGTCAATTCAATTGACTCCCCGAGAGCAAGAGAATAGATCAGAACCTCGTCGATCTCTCTGCCCAGAATCTCAGCGCAAAGCTTTTTATAGGTCAGAAGCTGCTCCCTATGGCGCAAGATAAGCTTCTTCGCAGCAAGATCCTTATCTTCAAGCTCATCACGGGTAAGTCTGTCCGTTTTATAGTCCACAAGAACGGTTTTTCCATTCTCGTCAACAAAAAGGCAATCCACAACGCCCTGAACGCAGATTTTTACGTTATCCGCCTCAAGTCTTTGGCGCTTAACGTCATCCTCAGTATAGGAGAAAGCAGGAACAAGAGAATTGAATCGGATCTCGCGATATATTTCCCTTGAATTTCTGATTCGCACATAAAGGGGCGACTGAGCAAATTTCTCAAGCTCTTCAAATCGAATAAGAGACCTTGTTTCCTCGCTCATATATCTCGCGCGGCACAATCTGTCTGCCTCGGCTGAAATATCCCCCTTGAGAGCATCGAAATCGCAAAACTGCAAAAACAGATGAGTTGCCGTTCCCATATCAGCCGCACTTGCCTTCTTTTCTGCCGACAGAAATGCAGGAGCAGGAGGCGCCTCTCTGTTGTTTTCATATCCCACGTCAAGAATATTGGAAGAAAGCTTTGAAACGGGAAGCTTTGAGGGAATATGGGAAAGATAATCTCTGTCGTAAGCAAAATCAAATCTGCACTTAAGCTCCATTCTCAATTCTTCAATTTTTCTTTCATCAAGATCTGCTTTTATTTCATCCGCAGCCTCAATCTCTTCCTCTGCCTTGGCAGAAATAAGCTCAAAGCTGTGATGCCCCATATTTGCAGTTGCGCTGTCAAGAACCCACGTTCCCCATGAGCGAGCCGAGCAAACCGTGTGTCGCGTTTTTCCTGCAGCAAGTCGGTTGCGGCTTTTTTCGAGGGCGTCCGATGCGCTGTCGCATTTCATTGTGATAATGATTTTTTCCTTTGCACGAGTGAGAGCAACGTAAAGAACTCTCATCTCCTCCTCAATATCCTTCTGCCTTGAGCGAAGTGCTGCGGCACGACGATAAGGATTATCGCATTTAACGATTCCCTCAGGATCGGGCAGTTTGGAATAAAGACCGAAATCTCCATCCACCATAACCGCTTTTTTTCCGTCGCTCATATTAAACTCCCTTGCGCCCTCTGAAATAAAGCAAACGGGATATTCAAGTCCCTTTGATCGATGGATAGTGATGATGGTAACCGCATTTGACTCCGAGCTGACGTCCTTTGAATCTGCCTGCGCCATCATACCTTTCAGATAGAGAATAAAATCGTGAAGAGACCCTCCGCCTGCCGCGCAAGCAAGGGAATGGGAATACATTTTGCGAACACTTCTCCTAAGCCTTCCGTTACCGCTGTCATCTCGAAGCGCATTGAAGCCCGTATCCGTTATTATCAGATAAAGAAGCTTATTGCAAAGCATATTTCTGGAAGACTCTCTGTAATAATCAAGCTTTTTTATAAAAGCAGCCACACGAAGAGAAAGGTCGCTATTATTTTCCTCTGCATATTTTTTGACAGAATACCACAGAGGCGCCTTATCTCTTCCTCTGATTTCAACAAGCTCCTCCATAGTAAACGAGAAAAGAGGGCTTTTCATTGTTGCAGCAAGATGAATATCTCTTGTCGGATTGTCTATGGCACTAAGAAGGGCAAACAGCAGCAGCACCTCGCTGTAATTAAAAAAGCTTTCCGTTGCGCTGTTTTTAACGGGAATACCTGCCGCTTCAAGAGATTTTTTGAATATTGCCGCATTTTTACCCGTTCGAAGAAGGATCGCTATATGCTTCGGCTGGATGATCTCACCGTTTTTAAGCTTTTCGCCATAAAGCATTTCCTTTATTCTTTTTGCAACGTAATCCGCTTCAAAGCTGACTGAATCCTCCTCGGGCTTTTCCACAAGGCATATCTGAGCGGGCACGCCGCCCTCTCCGTTTTCCTTTGCGCAAACAAGGCGATCCTCAACGGTAAAGGGAGTTTCACTAAATGGGAACATATAATCGGAAACAAGATTTGAAAAATCTATAACTCCTGAATCGGAACGATGGTTCTCGCTCATAAATATAGCCGTTCCCTCTCCACCATCCTCGTATTTATTTCTGTATTTAACAAATATTTCAGGGCAGGCTCCGCGGAAGCGGTAGACCGACTGCTTCACGTCGCCAACCATAAATCGACTTCCGCAGGCAGAGATCGCCGTATAAATCATATCCTGAAGGCGATTCGTGTCCTGATATTCGTCTATAAAAACGTGATCGTATTTCTTTGCAACTGTAAGAGCCTCCTCTGTTGGCTCTCCGTTTTCCTGACAGAAAAGCTTTGCTGCAAAGCGCTCGATATCGTTAAAATCAACCTTTCCGCGCTCGCGCTTCGCTTCGGAAAATCTACGGTCGAATTCAGAAAGCAGATTTCCGACCGCCGCCGACAATCGATGAGTCTCTTCTGCGCTCTCAAGCAGCATTTCCTCGGAAATACTGAAATAGCTTTCGTAAAGCTCGTCAAGCTCCTTCTTGAATCTTGTCTTTGATTCCTTGAAAAGCTCGTATGCATCAGTTGTATTTTCCTTTTTAACAGGAAGAGCCTTGGGCATTTGACAGCCCTCGAGATAAAGCTTTGCTCCCTTATATCCAAGTTGCACTGCATCATAAAGCCCCTTGGCAATATTGGCAGTTTCATCAACCACAAGAACGTTCTTTTCAGGAATATCGGAAGCTCTTAATTCCTCGGAAAGACCGGTGAAAAGAGCAAAATAATGCTCTGAAATATCCTTCGCCCTTTCCTTGACGGAAACGCCTACTCCGATTTTGAGAAAATCTCCGATTTCCTCCTTTTCCATAAGAGATTCAGGCTCAAGCCCCATTCTCATAAGATCGTCCCAGATAGAAAGAAGAGATGCATCAAGGCTTTCGTCATCCCTTGCACCTGAAAGGGCATCGCAAAGAAGCTGAAAATCCTCAAGCTCCAATTCGCCGTCAAAGGCATCGCTTACCGTATCAAGCATGATCTCCTTTTTCATTTCCGAAATTGACGCTTCCTCACAAACGGAGAAATCGGGCGGAAGCGAAAAACGAACGAAATGCGGCTTTAATTCGGATAAGAGAAAGCTGTGTGTAGTTGAAATGGAGGCTCCCTCAAGATCTCTCAGCTGGCGCACAAGTCGCTTATCGGAGGGATCGTTTGCAATCGCCTTGGTGAGCGCATCACCTATTCTGGTTTTAAGCTCGGCGGCAGCATCGTTTGTGAATGTTACGATAAGCATTCTCGAAATCTCAGCCTCTGACGTGGGATCGCAAAGAAGCTCAATTATTCGCTGAGTCAGCGTTGCGGTTTTACCACTACCCGCCGCAGCAGAAAGAAGCAGATTTTTTCCGCGGAAATCAATGGCTTCCCGCTGCTCTTTATTCCAATTAAAATTTGCCATCGCTTCTTTCCTTTCTTAAAAATCCCGCCTGCAGACAGGGCGCATTTTGCAATATTCGCAAGGGCTTCTGCCATCGTGATCCTCAGGAGATGCAGAGCAATCACCGCTCTTCATCCTCTCTCCCGTTTCACCGATAGCTGCACACAAAGCATCTCTTATCTCGTCCATCTCCTCGCGGGATGCAACGGAGCTGCGCTTTGAAAGCGTTCCGTCAACCTTAAAGGACGCAGGAACGTATTTCCCCTCTCCCGAGGGCTCCATCGCACGAATGATATGCTCATCCGAAAGAACGATGCCTGTTCTTGAAATAGCCTTTTCAACTATTTCTCTTGCTCCGCTTTTATCAACGGGAACCCCTGACGAAGCCTCTCCCGGTCGGGCTGAGAAATAAACTGCGCCTGCGGGAACCAATTCCTCGCCGTTTGGCGCAATTTCGCGACGGAAATCGCAATCGGGGCAAGAACAGATGGAGAAGAGATACAAAAGAAGCTGAACGTTTCTTCCGCCTACAACCTCTTCAAGCTTAAATTTTTTAGCTCCCGTTTTATAATCGGCAACTCTTATATAAACCTTATCATTTTCCTTATAGCTGTCAAGACGGTCTACAATGCCTATCATTGACATAACGCTGCCGTCTCCCAAGGGGATTTCAAGGGGCGGAAGTGCCTCTCCTCCAACTCTCATTTCAAAATCATAGGGCTTGAATGAGGATTCTGAAAATTCCTTGTTCAATGAATTGATATACAACTCAAGGGAACGCTTAACTCTGGCAAAGAGATAAGCAAGTCGTCCTCCCGCATTCTCGGGAGAAACTGTTTTTATATAATTCTCTATAAGACGCTCCGTTGTTTCCTTAGTCCAATCCTCAGAAATAGGATAATCGATTCCCTTTTCCTTCGCCTCGCGAAGAAAATCCTCCAGAATTTTATGGACGAAATTACCCACGTCGGAGGGGGAGATTTTAACGTCCTCCCCGTCGTCAAGATTCAATACGTATTTAAGATAATAGCTCTGAGGGCAATCCTTGAAGCACTCAAGCTTAGTCTGAGACAAAAACATCCTCTCACCAAAGACCAGATTCGCCGTCTCGGCAGGAATTGCTTCCTCACCTGCCGTCATACCCTCTCCTCCAACATATTCCTCTCCCAAGAGGCTCTCTATTGCCGCACCTTCCTCCGTGCCCCTGAGAGCAGGAAGATAATATCTTGCCGCAGCCTCACTTTGAATGAGGAAACCGTAATCAAGATGGGCATCCTTTTTCACCATCGCCTTTGGAAGAAGCTTCATAATTCTCAGCGCACCTGAAGATGCATGCTTTGCCGCGCCCCCATCGCTTTGAGGAATTATAAGGCTGAGAGTTTCCTTCGGAGCCGTTGCCGCAGCATAAAAGCGGAAAAGCTCCTCACTTCGACGGCTTTCCATTCCGGGCGAAAGCTCAATGCCCAGCGGCGCCAGAATATCCTTGTCTCTCTGAGTGAAAAATCCGTTATCTCCGGGGGTTGCAGGAAATTCTCCCTCGCAGGCGCCCAGAACTATCATGTGCTTGACGCCGTCAAGCCTTGCTGAGCCTGCGCTTGAAAGAACAACGCTGTCAAGAGAATCGGGGATAGTTCCTATCTCAATTGATGCAGCCGTTTGCTCAAGAAGATTAGCAAAACGGAGAGCATCCGTCTTTGATTCGCCCGCCGCCTCAACCAACGTGTCAAGAACGGACATTATAGCTCCCCAAACCTGCTCCTTTTCCTGCGCCTCAGCGCCTCTTCCCTCGCGGCGAAGGCGCTCAACGTCATTTTTTATCTGCTCATAAACGGAAAATTCGCAAAGCATGGAATAAACCGCACCTGCCGCCTCGCGCACAGTTTTATTAAGATGGCGGGAAAGCTCCTCTATGGGAGGAACAAGCACGTCGCGGGCGCGATTTGCCAAAACAAGCAGCTCCTCGCCCCAGGGGCTGAGGCGGTCGGTATAGCCATCAGGATTCATATTCCAGCCCTCGCAGCAAAATACCTTTTTGCCGCGAAGACGCCATTTATCCGCATATTTTTCAAGAGCATCACATTCCTCTGCGCTAAGCCCTGTCAATGCAGTTTTTGAGCAGGAGATCAGGTCTTCTCTTTTCCAGCCGTATGCCGCAACTCTGCAGGCAGACAGCACAAGTCGCATCACGCTTTGCGCCGAAAGCTCACTTTTTGCAGACATATAAACGGGGATTCCCATAGCCGAAAGATGTGTGTCTATAATTCCGCGAAGAGACTCAATATCTGATGCAACTACGGCAATATCTCCATATCTCGCGCCGTCTCTCACAAGAGAAGATATAATGGCAGCGCACACAGCCGCTTCGTCATGGCGATCGCCAACCGTGTATATTTTTACGTTATCACTTAGGCCCTCATAGGATGCCGCCGTATATTCCCAAAGATTTTTTCTTAAATATTCTATTTCAGGAGATGCTCCGCTGTCCTCAAGGCTTACAGCCTTAACGTCGCGCCCCATTCTTGCCGCAGTTTTTGCAAGAGAATTCTTAAAGGCTCTTATATGCTCCGTGTGGAGAGCATCTCTATCGTCCCTTGAAAGAGCAAGGGTTACAACCACGTCATCAGCATCCCTGAAAATTCTTGCAACGATATTTCTCTCCTTTGGAGTCAGCGTGTAAAATGAATCTATAAAAACAGTGTACCCTTCGAAGCATCTGTGCTTATCAAGAGCTTCGCAAAGGGCATCGGGGATTTCCTCAGGATCGTCATAGCTCTCGCAAATAAGAGCATCATATGCCGCCCAGATAAGAGAAAGATCGTGGAGACGATATGCGATCCCCTCTTCTCGTCCCTCTGCCATTAAAACGTCGGAAGCCTCCATAACCGATGCAGGCGTCTGCGAATAAAGACGCGCCTCGCTGACTGCATTGAGAAGAAGAGGAACGTATCTGTCCTCACGTCCGCGGCCGAATATCTTCAAGCTATCACGCACACTTGTCAGCGCCTTCCACATAATAAGAGCTTTTTTAGGCTCGGTTATATAATTTTTCGCGCATCCGCCGTGTCGTCTGAATATCACATCTGCAAGGCGGGTGAAGCTGAGCGTTTCCACCTTAAAAGCAGCAGTGGCAGGCAATTCTGTTGCAACAAGGGAGTCCCACATCAAGGCCTGCTGCTCGGGAGCAATAAGAACTATTTTGCGCTCGCTCTCAAGAGATTCTTTTATTTTTTCGATTATGTAATTTCTCTTCTGCTCTCTTTCAAGCGAATAAACAAATTCTATCACCTATACTCCTCCCTTCAGCCTTTTATTATATCTATGTTTCTTTGCATCACGTTTCTTTTTCTGTATGAAAATGTATATTTTGAATATTCCTCGTCTGTCAACGCCTCAACGTCTCTTTCATCGCCCGTTATAACGTTGGTTGTGAAAAAAGGTATCCTTGAATAAAGAGTTCCTTCCTTTTTTGCCCTCTCCGTATGAGGGCAGGAAAGCTGACAAACGTCGCATCCCCAGATGCTTCCGCTTTTTCTCAGAGCCTCTGCTTCCTCCTCAGTCAGCTGACCCTTTTTCTGATTGATTGCAGAAATACAGCGTGATTTATCTCCATCAGCGCACTGACCGGGACAAGCTCTCACACATTTGCCGCAATCCTCGCAATATTTTATCTCTCCGCATTTTATCTCTATTCCCTCTGCTTTAAGCTGAGAGGGGGACAACGCGCATATAAACTCTCCGATGCAAACAAATGAGGAATGCTTCTCGGAAATAAGAAGCCCGTGGCGACCGATGATGCCAAGACCGCATTTTGCCGCGCCGTCGCGCTCGTCAAGAGGAGAATGGTCTGCATAGCCGCGTGCAAAAATGCCCTCGTATTTGTTTTCTACATACTCCTGTATCTCTATAAAAAGCTCACGGGAAAACAGATGATAATCAGGAACTGAAGCAAATGCCGCAAGACGGCTGTTTTTGTTTTCACAATAATAAGGGAAAAGCATAAATATAGCATAGCATTCCCGGGGCAATCCACTATAAAGACGCATATTGCAGGGCACACAGTTTTCAACTGCTATTGCCGCAAAATTCTCTATTCCCTTTGAAATAAGTAACTTAGCCAAATTCATTTTGCAAAAATCCCCCGCAAACCTTTATTTGTTTTTATTATACCAAACATAATGGGACAAATCAATCGCAATAAACCACTTGTTTTATATAGGCGAAAGTGGTACAATTATATATTATAAATCACCCTCAAAGGAGATATTATTATGACTAAAATAGATATCTTTTCCGGCTTTCTCGGAGCAGGAAAAACAACACTTATAAAAAAGCTTATTTCTGAAGCATATAAGGGCGAAAAGCTTGTTCTTATCGAAAACGAATTCGGCGAGATCGGCGTTGACGCAGGCTTTCTCACAGAGGCAGGCATCAACATTACAGAGATGAACTCAGGCTGCATCTGCTGCTCCCTTGTTGGCGACTTCAGCGAAGCGCTGAAAAAGGTTGTGGATGAATACGCTCCCGACAGAATCCTTATTGAGCCCTCCGGTGTTGGTAAGCTTTCCGACGTTATGACAGCAGTTAAGAACAGTGCAAAGGGCGCAGAGCTTTCCTCTGCCGTTGCCGTTGTTGACGCGAAGAAGTGCAGAATGTATATGAAGAACTTCGGCGAATTCTTCAACAATCAGATCGAATACGCCTCTACTATAGTTTTAAGCCATACTGCAGGTCTTGCAAACGAAAAGCTTAATCGCGCAATTGAAATGATCAGAGAGCACAACGCTTCTGCAAGACTTGTTACTGCAGATTGG
>JAZORY010000035.1:0-9298 GCA_045656825.1 Candidatus Avispirillum sp. | reverse complement strand
ATTAAAAGTACTTCAGAGGAGTTAAAAAAACAATCTTTGTTTGTTAGTTTTAATTTTGATTACATATGGACTTTTGATGATACTCAGGAGCTTTATGAATTTCCTGTTTTGAAGAATGTAAACCATGTAGAGGCAGTAATAGGCGACATTGACGGAGACGACGAGCTGACTGCAATGGACGCATTGATGATGAAACAGTATTTTGTTGGAATGATTGGTGATAGTGATATAGATATTTCTATTGCTGATATGAATAAAGACGGAGAGTTCAACGCCAAAGACTTGCTTATGCTTAAGCAGAAATTAGCTGAATAAGATAAAAGCTCCTGCACCAAAAGTGCAGGAGCTTTTGCGATTTTAGAGAGGATGATGATTTGCAGCTAAGCCTCCCCTTGCTTAGGGGAGGTGGCCGAGTGTAAACGAGGTCGGAAGGGTAGGAAAGAATGATTGTGTAGGGTATCTACCCTACAGTCTGTGCTTCGCACAGCCAGCTCCCCTATGCAAGGGGAGCCTTGAATTTACAAATTATCCCCCAGATATTGACGAAAAAAACAAAATAATGTAAAATAGCAAGGATAATGAAAAAAGGGGGATTTATTTTGTCTCAGGTTAAAGAAAACAAGATGGGTACCTATCCCATTCCTAAGCTTCTGATCTCAATGTCTGTGCCGATTATGATATCTATGCTGGTGCAGGCGCGTTACAATATAGTTGACAGTATTTTCGTTGCGCAGATAAGTCCGGAGCAGCTTGAATTAACTGCGGTTTCCGTTGCCTTTCCCCTGCAGAATCTCATTATCGCCTTCGCTTCAGGTCTTGGCGTTGGTATGACTGCTCTTATTTCCCGCAGTCTTGGTGAGAAAAAGGCTGAGGATGCGGGCCATGCGGCGGCGCAAGGTATTCTCATTGAGCTTATTTGCTATGCCGTATTTGTCATTATCGGTATTTTCTTCGTTCGTCCCTTTTTTGAAAGCCAGACGAGCAATCCTCTTATAATTGAATACGGTGTTCAGTATCTTTCTATTTGCTGTGTTGCGTCGTTCGGCGTATTTATGCAGATAACCTTTGAAAAGTTTCTGCAGTCAACGGGCAAAACACTTCTTTCTATGACAACTCAGGCAACCGGTGCAATAATCAACATCATTCTTGATCCCGTTCTTATTTTCGGTTGGTTCGGTCTTCCTGCTATGGGTATTCGCGGAGCGGCTATTGCAACTGTTATCGGTCAGATATGCGCTGCAGGCCTGGCAATGCTTTTGCATTTCAAAAAGAACCGCGAAATAAAGATGTCCCTTCGCGATTTCCGTCCCGACGGAAGAAGGATCGGAAACATTCTTTCAGTTGGTATTCCTTCTGCGGCTATGATGTCTATCGGTTCTCTTATGACGTTCCTTCTCAACAAGATCCTTTTCTCACTTAAGGATATCGGCGAGATCGCGGCAACTATCTTCGGTATTTATTTCAAGCTTCAGAGCTTTGTTATTATGCCCTGCATCGGTCTTAACAACGGTATGCTTCCCATCGTTGCATTCAACTATGGAGCGAGAAACAAAAAGCGTATCACAGCAACCATCAAGCTTGCGATCTCAATTTCAGTTTCGCTTATGGCGTTGGGAGTTCTCTTGTTCCAGCTTGCGCCCGATTGGCTTCTCGGCTTGTTCGATGCAAAGGAAAGCATGATGGAAATCGGACGTGTTGCTATGCGCGTGATCAGCATCCATTTTATTTTTGCGGCGTTCAATATTGTAATCGTTGGTGCCTTCCAGGCCTTTGGAAACGGTATTTTCAGTATGATCATTTCCTTTGTTCGTCAGATCATCGTGCTTATTCCTGCGGCGTTTATTTTCTCCAAGGTTGCAAGTGTTAACGAGATCTGGCTTGCATTCCCCATTGCGGAGTTTACAGCGCTTATTATGTGCGTTTGCTTCTACGTTCATCTTTACAAGACGAAGATCAAAAATCTGTAATAAAAAAGCCTTGTGCGTCGTTTTGCGTGCAAGGCTTTTTCTTGACTTTACGCACTCGTTGTGGTAAAATTCATCTGTTATAGAGTTATAATTTTCAGGAGATATATTATGGGATTGATTGAAATTGTAATGATCGCCATCGGTCTTGCAATGGATGCCTTTGCGGTTTCTATTTGCAAGGGTCTTGCTATGCCCAAGGTACGAGGCCGCGATGCGATCACAGTTGGCCTTTGGTTTGGCGGCTTTCAGGCATTGATGCCTGCGATCGGCTATTTCCTTGGCTCAAGATTTGCTTCATACATTGAGGCTTACGACCATTGGATCGCTTTTGGTCTGCTTGCTATAATCGGTTTCAATATGATAAAGGAATCCTTTGAAAAGGATGAAGAGAATTGCGGATGCGATAGAAAGGCAGCCTCAGTTGCTCCCTCTGCTATGATAATGCCAGCAATTGCAACAAGCATTGATGCTCTTGCAGTTGGCGTTGCATTTGCCATGGTCAGCAAGGAAGGCCTCGGCATCGGCGTTGCGGTTGCGATTATCGGCGTTATAACCTTTGCTATCGCCATGGTTGGTGTTAAGATCGGCGGAATTTTCGGAAGCCGTTTTCAGCATTATGCAGAGAGAATGGGCGGCGTTATTCTCATTCTTATCGGTATTAAAATAGTTCTTGAGCATCTTGGCGTTCTTGCCTTCTAAGAGGAAAACAAAATGAAAAGAATGATAACGATTCAGGATATTTCCTGTGTTGGCAAATGCTCTCTCACGGTGGCGCTTCCTATTATCAGCGCCATGGGAACGGAGGCAAGCGTTATTCCGACGGCTGTTCTCAGCAACCACACTGCGTTCCCTCAGTTCACCTTCCATGATCTCACAGAGGAGATCCCTCCCATAGCAAAAGCGCTAAAGGAGCAGGGGATGGATTTTTCCTGCATTTACACGGGATATCTGGGAAGCGAGCGCCAGCTGAGCATCGTTTCTGATTTTATAGATGATTTCGGTCGTGATGCACTTGTGTTTATAGATCCGGTTATGGGTGATTTCGGTCGTCTGTACAGCGGATTTGACGAGGACTTTGCCAAAAAAATGGCGGGGCTTTGCGCTAAGGCAGACGTTATAGTTCCCAATCTCACAGAGGCGTGTTATATGCTGGGCGAGCCTTTTCATCAGCTTGAGAGCGAGGAAGAGGCGAAGGACGTTCTTCGCCGTTTGTGCGCTCTTGGCGCAAAAAAGGTTGTTCTCACGGGTATGACAAACGGAGAGGGAATGATGGGTGCTATGATGTATGATTCCGAGGCTGACGAGTTTTTCAGCCATTATGCCCCCAGAACAAACAAGACCTTTCACGGAACGGGAGACGTATTTGCATCCTGCTGTGTGGGAGCTTTGTGCCGTGGTATGAGCCTTCGCGATGCACTTACGCTTGCCGTTGATTTCACTGCGGAATGTGCAAGAGTAACGGTTGGAAATCCCGATGCCCGCTGGTATGGCGTGGACTTCGAAGCCGCTATTCCTTGGCTTATTGATAAGATTAGAGAAGATTGATTTAAGGGGGAGACGCTTTTATTAAAAGCGTCTCCCCCTTTGACCCCCACCGAAAACATTAAAGGGATAATAAGGCGCATTTTATCGACCTTTTCTGAAAAGGTCGCGGGTTGTTAGGGCAGAGCCCTAACGAAAAAGAAAAGCAAGAGGTTTTCCTCTTGCTTTTTGTTGTTTTTACTGCATTTTCGCAATAGTTGCAATAAAATCAGCTGCGGCGTCGATGCCCACAACACCACTGTTGATCATTAGATCGTAATGGCTTCTGTCTGCCCAATCCCAGTCTGTGAAGGTTGCATAGTGGCGGGCGCGGCTCTTATCGCTGCGGATGAGCTGCTCTCTTGCCTTCTTTGTGTCAAGTCCGTATTCCTTGATGGCGCGCTCGATCCTCTTTTCGTCTGTTGAATAAACGAAAACCTTCAGCACGTCCTCGCGGTCGCGGAGAATATAGTCGGCGCAGCGGCCAACTATAACGCAGGGCTTTTCGGCAAACTTAAGGGTTGCCTGCTGCTGTGCCAGAAAAACCTGCATTGTGAGGGGGAGAACGTTTGTGCCGGAGGGGCTGAGCATTCCGTATGAATAGCTGTTGCCCATTGCAAGATTATAAAGAAAGCTTCCGGAAAGGCTTTGCTCTGTTTTTTCGATAAAATCAGCAGAAAGTCCGCTTTCTTTTGCCGCTTCGTCGATCAGCTCGCGGTCGTAATAATCATAGCCAAGCATCTCTGCAACCTTTTTGCCGATGGTGCGTCCGCCTGAGCCATATTCACGGCCGATGGTGATGATATTCTTCATAAACCTTTTTCTCCTTTGCCATGTTTTATATATTATACGTAAAATAAAGGTCAAAAAAGGGGGAAATCTGTAAGCCGGGTTCTGTTCAGGCCTGAGCCCTTGCTGCCATCAATCTCGAACGACAGTTACCTGCCGTCTCCAGCCACCCATGGATATGCGCCGGGCCGACGCTGACGTTGTCTGATCCATAAACGGTGTTGCTTCGGATAGGGTTTACATTTGCACACAGTTGCCTGTCGTGCCGGTGAGCTCTTACCTCGCCTTTCCATCCTTACTCACATTCAGAGAATGTAAGCGGTCTATTTCTGTTGCACTTTCCCGGAGGTTACCCTCGGCGGACGTTATCCGTTATCCTTGCCCTGTGAAGCCCGGACTTTCCTCACGCTAATACCTTTCGGCATGATAGCGCGCGGCAGCCCCGATTTCCCGTATTGGCATTATATCACTTTTTTATTATTTCTGTCAAGGGTGGGATGCTTTGGAGGATAAATGATAATTTAGCACGGGGGAACCTTCTCGTATAGGAGAAGGTAAAAGCGGACGACCGCAGGTCGCCCCTACGGATAAGCAGCAAAACACATCAGGCTCGTAGGGGCGTTCTTTGAACGCCCGTTTGAAAGGTATGATTGCATAAAGAATGGGAAGTCGAGGGCGCCGTCCCCTACCGCTATTAATTTCACTATGACAAATTTACACATTGTTATAGAAAAAGAGTTAAAGATGTGATATAATACCTCTTACTATGGTGGAAAAGGTACGTATAGATGAATAAAATCGGAGAAAGAATCAAAGAGGCGAGAGAAAAGAAAAATCTCAGCCTTGAAAAAGTTGCAAAAAGAATGAAAATAGAGCCGAAGCTTCTTTCCGATTGGGAGAGCGGAGAGCTGGAGCCTGACACAAAAAGCGCAAGGAAGCTTGCTGATATTTTGTCGGTTTCAAGCGACTATCTGCTTTTCGGAATAGATAATGCCAGCGGCATACATACAATGTTTCCCTCAAAGGGAAAGCCTCAGCCTGCGGGCGCAGAGTCTATTCTGACCTTGGTGTCAGCGCTACTTTTGTTTATGGGAATCGGCGGATTTGTTATGCTCGTTGTTATGACGGGCTCCCGTCTTGTAAGCTTCGGAGACGTTGGCTTCTGGGAGTTTTTCTTCCTCAGCGGCTCTGTTTATTCCGCGGTTGCTTTTATTGTAATTGCCATTTTAGGAGCTGTTGCAGGTCTTGCTGCGCTTCACGTTATAGCCAAGAAAAAAGGAAAAGGAAAAAGAAAATGAAAAAGCTTTTGAAGATATCAGCGTTTGCGCTTTCTATTGTGCTGATGATTTCCTGCTTTGCTTCCTGTAAGGATGCGGACGGAGAAAAAGAGGAAGAAACAGAAAATAATACGTTTACAACGGCAGAAACCAATCCTGCGGGAGCGAAGCTTGTTGAGAAGGATTTGCAGTATGGCGAGTTTTTCTATGCCACGTATGATGATGGCACTGTAACCATCACTCATTATGCAGGTGATGGTGAGAGCGTTAAGATTCCGATCGATATTGACGGAAAGCCTGTTATGACTATCGGCGAGGGCTCCTTCTACAACAAGGAAAATATCAAAGCTCTTGAGCTTTCCGATAACGTTAAATATTTTGAATCCTATGCCTTCTATCTGATGCAGGCTCTTGAAAGCATAACCATTCCCGAAACAAACACGGTTATTCGCGAGGGTACGTTTACTGATTGTATCGCTCTTAAAGAGATAATTATTCCTGAAACCGTAACAAAAATCGAGGACGGCGCCTTTTATAATTGTACAGCACTTGAGAAGATAACCATCCCTGAAAGTGTTAAAAGCGTTGGAGCATATAGCTTTGCAGGCTGCACGTCGTTGAAGAGCGTTGTTGTTCCCGAAAGCGTTACGGAGCTTGGTCAGTATGCCTTCCGTGAGTGTACAGGTATAAAAAAAGCAACTCTTCCCGATTCCATCACAAGCCTTGCTGACGGAACCTTTTATGGCTGTAAGGCGCTTGAAAAGATCACTCTGGGTAGTGGACTCAGAAAGATGGGCGCGGCAGTATTTTATGAATGTGAAGCCCTTGAAGCCATCACTCTTCCTGAAACTCTCACAACTATCGGCGAATATTCCTTTGCATATTGCGAGTCTCTTGAGGAATTGCATATTCCCGATGGAGTAAGCGTTCTCGGCGGATACACTGTTGCATACAGCGACAATCTCAAAAAGGTAAATATCCCTGCAAGCATTAAGGTGATCCCCTCTAATATGATGGCGCTTTGCATAAGCATTGAAGAGGTTGATATCCACGAAAATATCACTGATATAGACGATTATGCCTTTGCGGCATGCTCCGCCATTAAGAGTATTACGCTTCCTGAGGGAATTGACTATATCGGCGCTTATGCCTTTGCTGAAATGACAGCGCTTGAGGAGATATACGTGCCTGATTCCGTAACGGGAGTGGGCGAGGGTATTTTTGCCAGCTCCGATAAGGTAACCGTTAAGTGCTACGAGGGCAATATCGTTCACGATTACGTTCAGGCTAATTCTATCAAGTTCGAGCTGGTGGATTGATATGGCTAAGGTTAAAAAGAAGAAAAACGTTGAATTGGGGCCCTGGCTTGTTGCCTTTGGGTGCTTTGTCAGAGTTATTCAGCTTATCGGGGCATATTTCGGCGCTGCCTTTGTTTCAAACAGAGTGATATATCTGACGATGCTTTGCTGTATGTGTGGAGGCTTTGCTCTTCTCGGATATGAAAAGAGAGGCAAGGCGTCTCTTACGGCGGTTGTTTGTGCGGCGGTTTGCTTGCTTTCAACTGTTATGGGCAATATGTCTGACGGTGGCGATGCCCTCAGAGTTTTCTCGGCAATATTCTTGGTGCTTTCCTTTGCTGTTGCCGGTGTATATTGTGTTATTGCGGCAAACGGTCAGCCCATGAAGGCTGTAAGCGGAGCAGGCTTGGTTGCCTTTGCAATTGCTCTTGCGGCGTTTGCATTCGGCGTTGCGGTGGCTCCCGTTGTGATGCTGCTGGTGCTTGTTGCGGCATACGCTCTTATGGGAGTGGCAGTAGTTATATAAAAAATAAAATCTTGCATTTACCAAAAGTAAATGCAAGATTTTTTTATTGCTCTACGAATTGCCCTATTTTGTGAGCATAGGTTGATTCGAGCTCAATAACGTCCGTGGCAAGAGCGGCAAGATCGTCGTCCTCGGGCGGAGCTTTGCTTATCATATCCCGAAGCGAAACAACGCCCATTTCCAGCCCCTTCACCATCATTTCCGCTATGTGAGAGTCGGACGAGTCGAACATCGTATTCGCCATGATTCCCATATCAACTGATAGCTCCTTCATTTTGCTGATATTCTTTGCTTCTATTCCGCGCTCCGCCATCAGAGCCTCTGTCCTTTCGAGAAGCTCGCTGCTTTTCATAACGATAGCCCCAAGATGTCCGAGCAGAGCTTTATCCTCAACCTTTTTCATAACCATCGTGGTGGATTCTGCGCTCATTTCCAGATTTCTGTGTATCTCGCAAAACAGCTCTTCATCCGACCGGATTATCTCTCTTTTCTCCATATTAAACCTTCCTTCTGTGTTTTTATAATTTAATTATGTCCACATCCCTCTATTTTTAGTCCCTAACTGTTGCAACCACTCAGGAAAAGTTATATAATGATATGAGAACGTTGTTTCTAAAGATATACTACTCTTCGGAGGTATGTAAATGAGTTTTTTTGACAGATTTAAGGATAAAAAGGTAGTGCTGCTGGGCGCAGGAATTTCAAATAAGCCTCTTGTGGCAAAGCTTTCTGAGGGCGGCGCGAAAATTGAGATAAGAGATAAGAAATCCTTGGCTGAAATGGGCGAGGCTGCGGCAGAATTTGTGGCAGCCGGAGCAACATTTGTCAGTGGTGAGGGTTATCTTGATAACATCGAGGGCGACTACGTTTTCCGATCCCCCGGATTTCGTCCCGATATCGAGCCTCTTGTGGCTGCGCAGGAAAGAGGCGCTGAGCTGACGTCTGAGATGGAGATGTTTTTGGCAAATTCTCCTTGCCCCGTTATAGCCTTGACGGGAAGCGACGGCAAGAGCACGACGACAACGCTTGTTGCTAATATCCTGAGAGAATCAGGACTTAATTGCTTCCTCGGAGGAAATATAGGTGAGCCTCTGCTTAACAGAATAGATGCTATGAAGGAGGACGATATTATCGCAGTTGAGCTTTCAAGCTTTCAGCTGATGACAATAAATTCTCCTCTCACGGTTGCGGCAATCAAGAATATCACTCCAAATCACCTTAACTGGCATACGGGAATGGATGAATATATTGCGGCAAAGGCTAAGATTCTTGACGGATGCTCTGTGGCGGTTCTTAATTATGACGACGAAAATTGCAGAGGTCTTGCAGATCGTGCCGAAAAAGAGATTTTGTGGTTCTCAAGAAGCCGACTTCCCGAAGGCCTAGACGGCGCATATCTTGATGGCGACAGCCTTATGATGCGCTATCATGGCGAGGAAATCTTTATAATTAAAAAGGACGAAATATTGCTTCCCGGTGAGCACAACGCCGAAAACTATGCAACGGCAGTTGCGTCAACTTGGGGAAGGGCAACTCTTGAAGCTATTCGCAGCGTTGCGAGGGAGTTTGGCGGTGTTAAGCACAGACTTCAGCTTATTCGTCGCGAGGGAGGTATCAGCTATTATAACAGCTCTATCGACTCTTCTCCCACAAGAACAGCGGCGGCAATTTCTGCTCTTTCCTGTCCTATCAACATAATTTGCGGCGGATACGATAAAAATATCCCCTTCGAGCCATTGGCAGATGCTCTTATCGGTCATGGCAATATCAAAACCGTTGTTATAACCGGTGCAACCATGGATAAGATAAGAGAAGCTATGCTATCACACGATGGATTTGAGGCAAGCGGCATCAAAATGATATGTGAGCCTGATTTCAAGGCGGCAAAGTCGGATCGTAGCCATGTCGTTCTGTGAGCCA